>JAZMZV010000149.1:0-12847 GCA_045586185.1 Thermoguttaceae bacterium
CACTTTTTTTCAAAAATTTTCCCATTTAGCGCTCGTCAATTTCAAAATTGAGTGTATAATAATTATTAATGTAAAAAAGCTATATTATATTTTGCACCCGGGCGTACCGCCGCAAAAGTCGTTTTAATAACCGTTTACCTGTTTTACCCAAATAGAAGGAGTAAAATAATGGCTAATTCTAAAGACTGTTCATTCTGTCCCCCCCCCGCATTTTAACAAGGGGCAGATTTTCTCTTTTAGCGTTTCTGGCTACCCTGTTTGTAGGCTCTTTTACGCAGGCTGATACTTACAACGATGGAGATACATTGCCAGATTCTATTACGTCGAATGTAACGTTCAATTTTAATCAACCCCAAAGTTATTCAGGAATTATTTCTGGTGCCGGAACAACCGTTACCAAAACAGGGACTGGTACTTTGACGCTGTCCGGCATAAATACTTATACCGGAACAACAACGATAAACGGCGGCGGTCTGACGCTGACAAGCGGCGGAGCTATTGCTGGTTCAGATATTACGGTCAGCTCGAATGCTCCAGCTACTATGACTATCGAATCAGGCGCAACGGTTACAAGTAACGGCGCTATTAATGTTGGTCTTGACAGCGGTTCAGACGGAACGCTCAATATTACAGGAGGAACGGTTAATGCCTATTGGCTTCGTCCAGGACGCAACGCCAGTTCAAAAGGCACAGTCAATATCTCCGGAGGCGTTGTAACTGTCAGCAAGCCTTCGAGCGTCTCTGGTTATGACGAATCTGAAATCGGCAATAACGGCTCTGGTAAAATAACGGTTTCAGGCTCAGGCAAACTTACTTTTACAGGAACGGTTCGTATTGCCAATAATGGTAAAGCAGAATCGTTTATCAATATTCAAGACTACGGCGAGGTTACAGTTAATAATTTGTTTGTTGGTCAGCGTGGAACAAATCTAGGAAGTATGACGCTTTCTGGTCATGCGAAATTAACTGTAAATAACGGGCTGCAGATTGGTACGGACTCTGGTTCCAAGGGGTCTGGCGCAATGACGCTTAAAGATGATGCTAGTGTACTTGTTTCTCCCAACACTGTAAGCAATTCATATATCGGTTATAACTCAGGTACAAATACGCTTGACATATCAGGCAATGCAACGTTTACCGCTAAGCAAATATACGATTTTTATATTGCTTCTGATCAAAACTCTACAGGTATTGTTAAAGTATCAGGCAAATCATCGTTTACGCTGCAACCTACGCGGGACATTATTTTGGGAAATTATGGAACTGGTAAAATTGAACAAACCGGCGGCACAGTTAATTTGAATCCTGCTGGCACCGTTTTTATGGGCAATTTTGGTACAGGAAAGGGTATAATTGACATCTCTGGCGGTACATTAAATATTGGGAATACCTTAATGGCGGGTACCCGTGGAACTGTAACTATTGACCTTTCGAGTTCTGGCATAATTAATGCAAATGCTAAAGTTGTTCTTGCTCCTGGATATGATGCTACTTCTAATACAACAGTTAATCAAACAGGAGGTACGTTCAACGCCAATGCCGGGATTGTCTATGGCAATTATAACAACAACCGCGGTACCGGCGTTTATAACCTTTCCGGTGGAACGCTCAATACAACGTCTATAACGTATGGTTCAAAAACGCCTGCCAGCGCTTCGTTTGTACTGTCTGGAACCGGCGTTGCCAACGTCAGCGGCGCTGTTGCCGTTCCAACGACAATTTCCGGCGGTACGCTCAACGCTAATGCAATTTCTATCCCATCTGGAAAAGCTCTGACGATTTCCGGCGGTACGATTAATCTGGGCGAAGGTGGTATTACAGCTGCTGGAGCGTATACGCTTAATCTTTCCGGCGGTACTTTTTCGACTAAAGAAGCAAGTTGGTCAACAAGTCTTAATGCAACGGTTGCCGATAATTCAACCATAACATTCGCGCCGGAATCGGGGCAAACAATTACTTGGGAAGGCGCCTTAACAGGAAACGGCGATATTCTCAAAACCGGAGAAGGAAGACTAAAGATTAATTACGATAATGATAATTCAGAAGTTGTAAAATTTGACGTTGATAACTTTACTGTTTCTTCCGGACAGGTGGATATTAAAGGTTATATGTACAGTACCCTTTCTGTTGAAGGTCCCAATGCGGTCTTTTCGCCCGGTAATTCCGTTGGCGATGCTGTTTTCGGCGGCGGTTTTATTTTAAAAGAAGGCGCTACGCTGTTAATTGAACAAGACGAAACAGGTATTGATACGCTTACCGCCAGTTCGTTTGAGATTGACAATAACTCGATATTAGAATTGAGCATGGGGTCAGTTCAGCCGGGCGCTGAATATCCAATTATTATCAATTCTTCTGGTGATTTTGGCGTAGTCGGCGATGTTGATTATTCTGCCCCATCGTTCTGGAATGGTCTTTTGACGCCTGACAGCGCTAATTATTGGAATTTGAGCGTAGTCGGTAATACGGTTTACGCATCCGTCGACGCCAACGCCGTTCCTGAACCGTCTACGTGGGCGCTGCTGTTACTCGGCGCTGCGGGGCTGCTGTACGTTCGGAAACGAACTCGTAAATAGTAGGTACGCAATCGTAAAAGAATAAACGCTAAAGCGGGAGGATACTCCCGCTTTTTTGTTTGTCAGGTGTTAAGCCGCAAAGATCGCAAAGATCGCAAAGAAATTTTTAAAACTTCGTGAACTTCCTCCGCGCCTCCGCATCTCCGCGTGAGATTTTCCCGGGCGTCTCGCACCGACAAGGTCGGTTCCTGATTGGAGGTGGGTAGCGCTAAAAATGGCTTTTTCGGAGAAATAACCTTGTCCTACTGCCCGTGCGGCTTCGCACCCCGGTTTTGTTCGCCTGTCGGCGAATGCGTAATTCCGTTCGCTAACGCTCACTCCATTACCGCCTTCCATTTCTTTGCGATCTTTGCGTTCTTTGCGGCTAAATTCAAAAACTTTAGCAAGGGGTACTCTTGCAATTCGTTCTATAACATCTTATAATAAGAATCAATAAAGCGTTACCCCCCATTCCATTTTACATCACAAAAGAACACCCCATGAAACATTTAACGAATTTCCTTGCAGCGTTAGTCGCTGTCGCGGCGTTGGCGTCTTCCGTTCCGGCGGAAGAATGTCCGTTGTTTCCCGTTCCCAAACAGTGGACGGATTTGAACTCTCAATGGACGTTAGAAAAAACGGCGATTGTCGTTTCGTTAGACGGCTTGTCTGAACGAGAGAAAACGTCGGCACAGTTCGCCGCCCAGCGGTTGCAGACGCACGTTAAAAACCGATTCAAGCAAACGCTCCCGATTCTGACAGACCCGCAGGCGGCAACGGAATATAAAACGGTTCTTCGTCTGTCCGTTCAGCCCAAGGAGAACGGCAAGTTCAACGGGTTTGCAATCTCCTTTACTGAGGCGGACGGCGTCAATTCAGCGGCGGTTGTCGGGAACGACGCCAACGGTTTAATCTACGGCGCGGACGTCCTGTTTGACTTGATGTCAAAAGGAGCCGATGGCGCGATTGTCCTGAAGAAGATTCAGGTTGAAGACTGGCCCAGCATTCCGTATCGCGGACGCCCGCATTTTGTCATGATGGAAAATCTCGTTCCCGGCGCGCTGGACGCCTACACATGGGCGAGAATAAACTATATTGACGTCCGTGACAACCCAACGTACAAAGTCAACGACGTCTATCCCAACCGCGCTGCCCCCATGGGGTTCATGCCGGGCGTTGCGATTGACAACCAGAACGTCAGCATGGCAATTCGGGAAGCGCATCGACGAGGCATGTTCGTTTACGGCTGCGTCGCGGCGGCGACAACCAAAAAAGCCGGCGGGATTATCGCCGGGTTCGACAAGATTTCAGAAAACGGATTCTACGACGAAGTCAACAAAACCTTTGAACAGCTTATCGACCTGGGTTGTGACGGGCTGTGGCTCTCCTTTGACGACATCGGCAAGGGAACCGACCCGAAAAGCGCGGTCAAGAATTTTCTCGAACTGGGGAAGAAGCACGGCATTACCGGTCGTTCGCTGGCGTACACGCCTCCCGTGGGCGATTACCAAAAAATGGATACAAAGTTCAACTGGGAAATGAGCAAAGAGCCGGGATTCAACGAAATTCAATGGTACTTTACCCGCGTTCCGAGTCAGGGCGATTTCGAAATGTCCAAAAAAATGGGCTTGAAACTCCTTCCCGCCTGGTGGCACAATTTGGTCCATCTTCGCGGCGGGTTCGCCAACAACGGAAATATTGCTGTTACACTCAGAAAAGGCGCGGTTGATTTGCCTCGCCAAAAGGCGGATGATCCGACGGCGCCGTACACCTGGGAAACGTACCCGGACGTGGTTCCGCTTCCGGCGTATATAGAACTTCATCCTCTTTCCGCCGGCTGGGGCGCTCCGAACTATGAATACCTTAAATCCGCTCCGCAGTACGTTGACAACGTGATGTTGTTCTGTATCGGCGGCGGCTGGCCTGAAGAGTATCTTGTTGGCATGTTTGGAATCTGGGCGTGGGCGCCGGAAACGCACGATTGGGACAAGATGAGAACGAGCGTCTATTCTTACGTCTACGGTCCGGAAATGGCTCAAACGGCGCGAGAGTTTGACGACGCGATCGTTGAACTCAAATCGCTCTATAAAATGCCGGTTCGCCATTGTTTTGACAATAAAGGCTGGCCCTGTCAGCTCAAAAATCCGGCGGACAAAGAAAAAGCTCTGGCGATTATCGCCAAATTGGAATCGCTTTCCAAAGAACTGACTAAGAACGCGCCAAACGGTTCTGCCATTGACCCGCAACGGTTGGAATACATCTATCTTGAACCGATGCGCGCCGTCGTCC
Organism: Thermoguttaceae bacterium; assembly: GCA_045586185.1. Classification (GTDB taxonomy): domain Bacteria; phylum Planctomycetota; class Planctomycetia; order Pirellulales; family Thermoguttaceae; genus RUG11551. The sequence continues at coordinate 4,842 of JAZMZV010000149.1, forward strand.
GCTACGCGCGAACGATGACGGAACTGGAATATCCAGACGCCCTGTTCGCGGAAGTCAAAGCCGACGTCGCGAAACTCAAAAAGGGAGAACTGGACGAATCCCAGCAAGCGGAACTGCAACGCAAATTCGACCGCCTCGACGCGATTGTTACAAACATCGAAACGACGCTGTCGGAACTGAAGATAATCAACTCCTACGCCGCCCACTGGCGCAAGCTAATTAACGATGTGAGAAGCAGCGTCAAGTGAGGATTTAAGCCGCAAAGAACGCAAAGATCGCAAAGAAATGGAAGGCGGTAACGAAGCGAGTGAAACGAGCGTAGTTACGCTTTGTTTGAAGCGTGCATACCAAAACGACGAAGCGGAAAACCTCCCCCGGATGGACTCCGCCCTCGGAGTCCAACTTGACGGCTGTGCCGTCAAGCCTTTTTTTCTTTTGCGGACTTACGTCCGCGATCCAGTATGGTTGTTGGCTGCGAACGAGCGTTTTTAGCGGGTCGGAGAGGCTTTGTGCGGCAGGGGACTGCCGCGAGCCGGACTCAACCAGAGTTTAACGATATAAAAAGCCCCTGTTAATTATAATGCTTAATACTAAATATAAGCGTTCGATCAGACTCGCGATAATAACCCCAAACGCTTTTTTCCGGACCGGGCTTTAAAGTTGAAATCTCTTTCCAATTGTCCCCGTCTCCAGACAATTCAATTTCATTAAAAATGGGAATTGCTTTTCCCTTTGAATTATTCAAAAGCGCTTTGATTTCATCCTCTGTACGCTCTGCTTTATACAGTTGAGGATCAATAGTAAATCCTTCCTTAAAAACAAGGAATCCTTCGTAAGCGTACGCATTTGGTCCTGGAACCCGCTCGTTTGTCAGACATCGGCATTGGCATTTTGCCGTAATGACATCGTCATCAGAAAACGAGAACGGCAAATATTCTTTGATTGGCGTGACGCCTTCGACGACGGGGTATTCTCGACTGCGCGGTTCTAATATTGTCATTGCAAAAAAGACGCATAATAATAACGCAATCAAAAACAGAACGAACAGTACAAGTCCAATTATTACTCTTTTCATATTATCAATCTTCACAGAGTTTCTGTGTTATCTAAAACTATTAATAATAGTTTTCTAAATAAATTGGAGGCATGATATCAGCTTGCATAACGCAAACTACAACGCGAGTCAACCTCTAATAATTAATAGTATTATAATCCACGAGTAATTACAAGACGGTCGTTGCTGCGATTATGAATTTCTGAAAATTTTCTAAAAATTTTAAAAATCTTTCCTCAGGGGCTATTGACGGCTTTTCAAAAAAAGTATAATGTTATTTAATAATTTGGTCGATAAGAAAGACTAAATAAATTTTGGCGTTTCGCCAAACGTTAAAAAAACATGAAAAATCAATCCGTGATTTCTGCTGACATTGCCTTGATTCTCAATCGTTCTAACGATATGGGCATGTGTATGTGTTACTGTTTGATGTGTTGTTAAAACACAATCGGCGGTAACGTTCTTTGTTTTTCGGAATTTCTAATAAAAATCAGCAAACGCCTTTAAGAGCAATTTCATTTTAAATCCAGAGTATAAATATTCCTTGCCTTAATTAGCGTTATTAGAAAATCCCCCAATCCCCAAAACACAGGCGCCGCCGATGTTGACCCGCAGTTATAAGCTGCGGCGTTCACTCGGCGGTTTTTTTATTAAAAAGAATAACAATCATGAAAACCTACAATCATATTGAATCAGCGTTCATTCAAGGCGGCATTTACGGCGACAAAACGACAGGCGCGGTCAACGTACCGATTTATCAGACGTCCACGTACGAACAGAGTGGGTTGGGCGAGAACACCGGCTGGGAATACTCCCGAACCGGGAACCCGACTCGCGCGGCGGTTGAGGTTTTGATTGCGGAGCTGGAAGGCGGAACTCACGGCTTTGCGTTCGCTTCTGGAATGGCTGCCATTGCCGCGGTGTTGAATCTGTTCAAATCTGGAGACAGGGTTGTCATTTCCAGCAACGTCTATGGCGGCACCTTCCGAATTCTGGACAAGATTTTCAAAAACTTTAAGCTGGAATACACGATTGTCGACACGACCAATTTAGACAATCTGGAAAGCGCGCTTTCGCCGGACGTCAAGGCGATTCTTATCGAAAGCCCCGCTAACCCTCTTCTGACTGTTACCGACCTGGCAGGGGCGGCGGCGTTGGGCAAAAAGCACGGAATTCTGACTATTGTAGACAACACGTTCATGACGCCCTATCTGCAGCGTCCTCTGGAATTGGGCGCGGACATCGTTGTTCACAGCGCGACAAAGTATCTCGGCGGGCACAGCGATCTGATTGCCGGTCTGGTTGTCGTTAAAGACGAACGTCTGGCGGAGCGGTTGGCTTTTATTCAAAACGCCACCGGCGGCGTCTTGGCTCCGTTTGATTCTTTTCTGCTCATTCGAGGAATTAAAACGCTCGCCGTTCGTCTTGACCGTCACGTTCAAAACGCGGAGACAATTGCTGTGCATCTTAAAGAAAACCGGGCGGTGAAGAAAGTCTATTATCCCGGCTTGCCGGATGCGCAGGGTTACGAAATCAACAAACGTCAGGCGAAAAACGGCGGCGCGGTTATCTCCTTTGAGCTCAAGGGGAACTACGATATCAAAAAGTTTTTCAAGTCTCTTCATTTAATTGCTCTTGCTGAAAGTCTGGGCGGAATCGAGAGCCTGGTCTGTCACCCGGCGACCATGACTCACGCGTCGATTCCGTATGAGATTCGACAAAAAGTTGGCATTACCGACGGGCTTATCCGTCTTTCCGTTGGAATTGAACACATTGACGACCTGTTATCAGACCTTGAACAAGCAATTAAAGAAAGCGAGACAATAAAATGAGTTACTATCCATCAACACAAGCGCTTATTGGAAACACGCCGCTGGTTAAACTGACCCATATCGAACTCCCGGAAGGAGTAAACCTCTTTGCAAAGCTGGAATTGTTCAATCCCAGCGGGAGCGTTAAAGACAGAATCGGCAAATACATGATAGAAGACGCCGAACGGCGCGGACTGTTACAGCCCGGCGGAGCGATTGTTGAAGGCACGGCTGGCAACACCGGCTTGGGAATTGCGTTTGCCGCGCTGAATCGAGGGTATCGGGTTATTTTCGTCGTTCCGACCAAGTTTTCCAAAGAGAAACAGGTGCTCATGCGAGCGCTGGGGGCGGAAATCGTCAACACGCCTCGAGAAGAGGGAATGCTCGGCGCGGAGGAAAAGGCGCGTCAGCTGCGAGACTCCATTCCCGGCGCGATTTCGCTGGAACAGTTTCACAACGCCGCCAATCCGCTGGCTCATTACGAAACCACCGGTCCGGAAATCTGGCGCGATCTGGACGGCAAAATCGACTACCTTGTCGCCGGAGCGGGAAGCGGCGGTACGTACACCGGCATCGTTCGTTTTCTAAAAGAACAGGACCCAGCTGTTCGAGGCGTATTGGCTGACCCGGTAGGGTCGACCATGGGCGGAGGCGAACATGCCGACTACAACATCGAGGGAATCGGCAACGATTTCATTCCCGATACGATGGACATTTCCCTGGTTGACGAGGTTGTCAAAATAACCGACGACGACGCGTTTTTCGGCGCTCGAGAACTGGCGTCGAAAGAGGGCGTTTTTGCCGGCTCCTCGTCTGGCGGAGCGCTGGCGGCGGCAAAGAAACTGGCGGCAAACGGCGCGCGAGGCAACATCGTCGTCGTCTTTCCCGACCGCGGAGATCGATACTTCACAAAAGGACTGTATGAGGAGTCAATTTAACGATTTACAGTGAATTCATCTACAATTTGTTGTAGTGAATAAATGTCAATTGTATAGAAAATGTTGGCGTTGTTCCCATTGACAAAGAGGTTATCAGGAATATAATTTAACGCCAAAAGTTTAATACCCAAACAGAGGGAATTAAAAGAATGAATTTTGTATTTATATCCCCAAATTTTCCACGAACGTACTGGAATTTTTGCGATCGTTTGAAGAAAAACGGCGTCAACGTGTTGGGTATCGGCGACGCCGCCTACGATACGCTGGAAGAACCGCTTAAAAACGCTTTGACGGAGTATTATCGCGTCGATTCCCTGGAGAATTATCAGCAGGTTTTTCGCGCAGTTGGATACTTTACGTTCCAATACGGGAAAATCGACTGGATTGAAAGCAACAACGAGTATTGGTTGGAACAGGACGCTCGATTGCGAACCGAGTTTCACATTACGACAGGCGTTCAGAACGACATCATTGCAACATGGAAGAAAAAGTCCTCCATGAAGCTGGTTTACAAGTCAGTCGGGATTCCTACCGCCCGAGGGTTTAGAGTTGGCTCGTTGGAAGCTGCCCGCGACGCCATCGAGAAAATCGGCGGGTATCCGGTAATTGCCAAACCGGACGTTGGCGTTGGAGCGGCGAACACGTACAAGATCGAGAACGGCGACCAATTGAATTGGTTCTTTACAGAAAAACCTGACGTTCCCTATGTTATCGAAGAGTTTGTCGAGGGCGATATTTGCTCCTTTGACGCGATTACAAATTCCCGCTGCGAACCGCTGTATGAATCCATGACAGTCTGGCCGCCGTCCATTTCAGACATCGTCAACCGCGATTTGGACTTGGCGTATTACACCTGTGCTGGCGTTCCAGAACAGTTGAAGGTTTTAGGCAGAAAAGCTCTTCACGCTTTTAGCGTCAGCCGTCGTTTTGTTCATTTGGAGTTTTTCCGTTTGACAAAAGCGCGCCCCGGGCTGGGAAACGTTGGCGATTTCGTCGCCCTGGAAGTCAATATGCGTCCTGCCGGCGGCTATACGCCCGACATGATGAACTTCGCTCATTCAACAGACGTTTATCAAATTTGGGCGGACGCTGTTACATACGATAAAAGAATTAAAAAAGAAGGCGAACGCCGCTGGTGCGTTTACGCAAGTCGAAAAGATTGGCATACGTACCGTCATACGCATGATGAGATTCTGAAAAAATACGGCTCTCGCATCGTGATGTGCGAGAGAATGCCGGAACTGATGTGGGCGACAATGGGCTGTCAGATGTATACGGCAAAAGCCAACAGCGAGGACGAGGTTCAGGAGTTTATTCAGTTTGTTCATCAGTAAGAAAGTAATTTGATATGAAAGAATCGTGGGAAAAATCCTATAGTTCCCAATTAGGGCGCGATATGGAATACGCCGTCTTTGGAGAAAACGACGCCAAAAAGCTGTGCGTTGCGTTTCCCCCTCAAAACGGACGGTTTTATGACTTTCACGGTTTCGGAATGGTTGAAACCGCTCGACCGTGGATTGAGAATAAATCCATCCAGATTGTTTGCCCTGACGGGATTGATTCAGAAACGTGGTCAAATCAGAACGGCGACCCGCGAAAACGAATTGAGCTGCAGGAACGCTGGTTTCATTACGTTGTTGACGAGCTGCTCCCCCGATTCACTCGCGGCAATCAAAAAGCCATGACCTGCGGGTGCAGCATGGGCGGGGTTCACGCCGGAAACTTCTTTTTCCGTCGTCCCGACCTGTTTGATACGATGTTGAGCATGAGCGGGCTGTTCAACGGTCAGTACTTTTTCCATGAGTACATGGACGATTTGGTTTATGCGAACTCGCCGGTTCATTTCCTGCCTAACATGCCGGATGATCACCCCTGGATGAGCCTTTACAAGCAAAGCGCGATTATCCTCTGCGTTGGTCAGGGTCCGTGGGAAGACGATTTGCTTTACGGAACTAGAGAACTGGACGCTGTCCTGACGGCAAAAGGCATTCCCCATTGGGCGGACTACTGGGGTCATGACGTCGCTCACGATTGGCCCTGGTGGAAAAAACAATTCCCTTATTTTTTGAAACATATTTTCGGCGCTAAGCTGATAGTATGATAAACATATTTCATACGTTTTGTTTTTGTTATCCTGTTAATTTTGTTAACCCTAATTAAGTTTTATTTTTTACGTCAACAATTTCATAGAAAGAGAGGACTATACAATGAGCAAGTACAAATTTGAAACCCTTCAGATTCATGTTGGACAAGAGAAACCAGATCCGGCGTCTGACGCGCGCGCCGTTCCAATTTACGCCACGACAAGTTACGTTTTCCATAACGCTCAGCATGCCGCCGACCGATTTGGATTAGCGGATCCCGGCAACATTTACGGACGTCTGACGAACTCCACTCAGGGCGTTTTTGAAGATCGAATCGCGGCTCTGGAAGGCGGCGTTGCCGGCTTGGCTCTGGCGTCCGGCGCGGCGGCGATTACGTACGCCATTCAGGCTCTGGCGAAAAGCGGCGAGCACATCGTCGCTCAGCAGACGATTTACGGCGGGACGTTCAACCTGCTTTTCCACACGCTGCCGCTGTACGGAATTGACGCATCCTTCGTCGACGTTCACGACTTAAAAGCTGTTGAAGACGCGATTCGCCCCAACACAAAGGCGATTTTTATCGAGACGCTGGGCAACCCCAACAGCGACATCCCGGATATCGACGCCGTCGCTGCGATCGCCCACAAATACGGAATCCCGCTGGTAATTGACAACACGTTTGGCACGCCGTACATGATTCGTCCGATTGAACACGGCGCTGACATCGTCGTTCATTCTGCGACAAAGTTCATCGGCGGGCACGGAACGACGCTCGGCGGCGTAATTGTCGACAGCGGAAATTTCGACTGGGCGAAAAGCGGTCGTTACCCATGGATCAGCGAGCCGAACCCCAGCTATCACGGCGTTAAGTTCACCGAAGCCGCCGGCAAAGCCGCGTATGCCATTTACATTCGCGCCATTCTGCTTCGCGACCAAGGCGCTGCGATTTCACCCTTTGCGGCGTTCCTGCTCTTGCAGGGCGTCGAAACGCTGTCTCTGCGTCTGGAACGGCACATCGAAAACACAAAAAAGGTTGTCGAATACCTCGCCAACCATCCGCAGGTGGAAAAAGTCAATCACCCGTCTTTGCCGGATCATCCGGATCACGCACTGTATGAAAAGTACTTCCCCAACGGCGGGGCGTCCATTTTCACCTTTGACATCAAAGGCGGAAAAGACGAAGCGTACAAGTTCATCGACGCCTTGGAGATTTTCTCACTGTTGGCAAACGTTGCCGACGTGAAGTCGCTGGTTATCCACCCAGCGACTACTACACATTCCCAGCTCGAACCGAACGAGCTGGAAGAAGTTGGGATTCACCCCAACACGATTCGTCTGTCGATTGGCACGGAACACGTCGACGACATCATTGACGATTTGGAAAAGGGTTTCAAAGCGGCGAAATAGTCGTATGGTATTTTCGTATGCTTTCTCTCCTTACTAAAGTTTTTTGGAAAGGGGAGTTTGAGGGGAAGAACCTTTTTTTCAAAAAAGGTTTTCCCCTCATAATTAAACTTGAAAAAACTTTCCCTAAAAAGGGAGCCAGCTTGCTGGCGACCGAAAGTTTTTTCAAGGCGGGCGACAAGATACCCGCGAGCTTTAAATCGTATATAAAACGTATTTTAAGAGTCCAGTGGTAAGGTGAGAGGCAAGAAACGGCGATGTTCGTCGTTTACTAAGCGTTAAGCGTCAAAAACTTAACGCTTAACTTGCCCTCTTTTTGCACTGCACTTGGATAAGTCCGGCACGCGGCAGTCTCCTGCCGCAACAGAAACCTCCGAGAGGTGTGCATACCCAAACTACGAAGCCAAAAACCTCCCCTGGATGTAGTCCGTCCCCGGGCAACAACTTGACGACTGCGCCGTCAAGCCATTTTCTTTTGCGGACTTCGTCCGCGATCTACAAAATTGTTTGCCAATTATTGAAAAAATATTTTCTAGGAATTCAGCATAATTTATGGTTTCAAAATCAATGCATCATAGAAATAAAAAACTTTATTTTATTCTATGGCTATAATACCCTTTTTTTTATTAAAACGATAAATTTTCTTGTTAATTTGATCTTCTCCAAACAAAATTTGAAAAAGAAATCCCATATCATTTGTCCTTCGTTGAACTTT
>JAZMZV010000150.1:0-4859 GCA_045586185.1 Thermoguttaceae bacterium
AAACCGCTCCCGTTGGTCGCTTTGCGATACGGAGTGTCGACGTCCTCGTCAACCGCAGTGCCAATGGAACAAAGCCCCGCCGTTCCCCTTTGACGCAGCCATCAACCTTTCCGGGTTGCGGACGAAGTCCGCAAAAGAAAAAGCGGGAGTTTCCTCCCGCTTTAGGTTATAATGTTCGCTTCGCCCACGCCCACGGGTTAACACCCGTGGCTCGCCTATATCAATCGTCAGTATCTTCCTCAATTGGCGCACTAGATACGTCTTGACCGCCTTCTTCAGAGGAGGATTCTTCCTTGTTTTTGAAGTCGTCAGGTAGGGGGTACGCTTCTGGGAACGCCGATTTTATATCGGTTTTGAACAGGCGCATAATCTCCTTGACCGCGGGTCGAGCGGCAATCTCGCCGATAAACTTGCTCTGAGCGCGGCGGCGTTCTTCCTGCGTCGGTCCGGGGTTGGCATTGGGAAGTTGTTTGAGTTCAATGACAACGTTCTGCCCGAAATGGCGATTGACTGCGTTTTGCAGCTTGGTAAAATTCTCCGGGTTGTCCCAGCTTCGGTATCCGAAAGAGTGTTCCCAGTCGTAGGCGATTTCAATCGCGTTGGGACCAACCAGCTTTACGGAACAGTACGACCGGGCGTTGTCCAGCGCCAGCCCTTCGAGGTAGGACTCGAGGATGGAGTCTAACTCCTCTTTTAAATTTTCGGGGTTTATTGAGGCAGTAGGCGCTTCTTGCGTACTGCATCCAGCTGGTTCGGCTGTCGGCGAATGCGTAATTCCGCTTGCTACGCTCACTTCATTACCGCCTTCCATTAAGCGACGGCTTGCCGTCGCTTTCCGGGGGCTTACGCACCCCGGCTCGCCTATCGCTTCATTACCGCCTTTCATTTCTTGCCGATTCCCTAGATTCAGCGGAGTTTCCCTGACTGGCGGAACGAACGGGGCGCTGGGGGCGTTTTTCTGGGCGAAGACCCCGTTCAGTCCGCCGCCCAGAGCGCGGTTGGGGTCAACGAAAGGGCGGTTCTGCGGAGGCTGTTGAGGCGGTTGCTGCGGCGCTTGTCTTTGCCATTGCGAGCCGTTTAGCTCCTGCGGAATGTTAGCGTCGGCAAACCCGGCGGGGATTCTCAGCGTTCTGCCTTGCGCCTGTCCTGCTCGCTGAACGTTGGGGTTGACCTGCGGCGCGTTGAGCTGCGGGCGGTTTGCCGGATTCTGCTGAACTGGCGGGGCGATGGCGCCGCTTTCGAGTCTATGAATCATGACCGAGATGGAGTCCAGGTCGGCAAGATGTGCGATTCTGGTCAAAGCGAGTTCGGCGAGAATTCTGCCCAGCGTCGTAAAGCGCATTCTGTCGAGCGTATGGTCGAGAATCTGCAGCGCCGCCAGGACGGTTTGAATTCCCATTGATTTTCCCGCTTCCCGCAGCAGCCCCTCGTTGTTGGGCGACGTGTACAGAAACTGGTTTTTCGTTCCGCCGGAAAGGAGCAGCATCAGGTCGCGAAAATACCCGCAAAGCTGTTCCAAAAAGATGGCGGGATCCCGCCCTTGGCTCATCGCAGTATCAAACGCAGTAAGGACTTCCAGCGCGTTTTTCTGCGACAGGTTGTAGATGATTTTCAGAGTAAAGTCTTCGTCAGCCGTGCCTAATACGCTGTGGACGTCCGCGACGGTAATGTGTTCCGGGGCGAACGCGAGAAGCTGTTCCAACAACGACTGCCCGTCTCTCATGGAGCCGGCGGCGCGGCGAGCCAGCATTTCCACCGCGTCTTCTTCCGCCGTTGCGCCTTCTTTGATGATAATGGTCTTTAGACGCTGAGCGATCTGGTCGGTACGGATTCCGGCAAAGTCGAACCGCTGACAGCGTGACAGAATCGTAATCGGGATTTTCGTCGGTTCGGTCGTACAGAAAATAAACTTGACGTGAGCCGGCGGCTCTTCCAGCGTCTTGAGCAGGGCGTTAAACGCCTCGCGGGTGAGCATGTGGACTTCGTCAATGATGTAGATTTTGAATCGGCTTCGAGTGGGGCGAATATTGGCGCCTTGGCGCAGAGCGCGGATTTCGTCGATGCCGCGGTTGGACGCGCCGTCGATTTCCAGAACGTCCGGGTCGTCTCCGGCTGCGATCGCCCGACAGGACTCGCACTCGCCGCACGGCTCCGTCGTGGGACCGTTGACGCAGTTGAGCGCCTTGGCAAGAATTCGGGCTGTAGACGTCTTCCCAACGCCGCGCGCCCCGGTAAACAGATAGGCGTGCCCGATACGACCGCTGGAAATGGCGTTCGTCAGCGCCGTTTCGACGTGTTCCTGACCGATAACGTCGGTAAAAGTTTGCGGACGGTATCGCCGCGCAACGACCATATAATCTGTAGACGCGTCTGGCATGGGAGAGTGATAAGTGGTTAGTGCTTAGTGCTTAGGACGCAAAGCGCTCATCGCTTTGCATTTTCAAAAAAGGTTCATCCGACAAGTTGGTACTTGAGCTAAAAAACAGGTGTTTTTTCGTCTCAAAGTATTTTTTAACACGAAATACACGAAACACACGAAAGGATTTATTTTTAATCTTATATTTTTCGTAAATTTCGTGTTTTTCGTGCCTCTCATTCAATGATTCACGAATGAACAATGAATTGTCAACAATTCAATCGGTGAAAATCCGTTTAATCCGTCAAATCCGTGAACGGACTGACCTACGGAAACATCAGGTGCCAACTTACCGGAAGAGCCTCAAAAAAGAAGGCTCCGAATGGGAAACCCGATGCACAGAAAGGGTGTCGCTTATGGCTGCTGGCGTTAACCCCTGACCAGGTTCACGATCCTCCCTTGCAGGGGCTTCCCATTCGAAGCCCTCCGTAAAGTATATGTTTATAATATAGCATTTTTAAAATTTGACAATAGGGGGGGAGCGAGCGGCGCTAATTTTTTTGAATTTCAGGTTGACGGAATGGAGAAAGATGGTAGAATTAGTGGTAAGTGGTTAGAGGTAAGTGGTTAGTGGTAAGTGGTTAGTGGTTAGTAGAGCGCTTGTGTACTAACTGCTATTCCCTACTCCCTATTCCCTACTCCCTATTCCCTAAATGGTTTGCATAAAAATAATAGTCAATGACGTAATGGACGCTCCGTTTATTGCGGAGCATGGGTTGTCGCTAGCGTTGTATACAGATTCAGGGCTAACTCTTTTCGATACAGGGCAGGGCGGGGCGCTGGTTCACAACGCTCAGACGGCGGGCGTGGATTTATCGACCGTTTCCCGGCTTGTCTTTAGCCACGGACATTACGACCATACCGGCGGATTCGTCGCTCTTTTGAAACAGGGAGCTAAGCCGGAGGTCTGTTTTGCTCCCGGGCTGACAGACGCTCGATTCAGCCGACACGTCAACAAACCCGTTAAGAATATCGCCATTCCAGACGTCTGCCGCCGCGCTCTGGACTCGTACCCGGCGGAGAAAAAGCGCGTCATTTCCGATTTTACAGAAATCGAGCCGGGAATGTTTCTCACCGGACCGATTCCTCATCTTTCTGGGGAAGACGTCGGCGGACCGTTTTTCCTGGACGTCGCCGGGACGCGTCCGGACCCGATTGCTGACGAACAGGCGATTCTCTTTGACGACGGAACCCTCATCGTCGGTTGCTGTCATGCGGGAATTATCAATACAGTTCGATACTGCCAAAGCGTCAAGCCGGAGATTAAAATTCGCAAAATCATCGGCGGACTTCATCTTTTGAACGCTTCTCAAGAGCGCATAGATCAGACCAAAGCCTTTTTGGATTTCCTTAATCTGGAAGAACTTACGGCGATTCATTGTACGGGAGAGGCGATTAATGGAAGGCGGTAATGAAGTGAGCGTAAGCGAACGGAATTACGCATTCGCCGTTAGGCGAACCTAATGTGTTGGCAGTAGGGAATATTAGATAGTTGCTCCAAATTCTGCTGTAATCTCTCTATGTGAAAGAAAAAGCACGGTAATGTAATAATTCTGTAATACCTTGAGAAAAATGGTCTGTGAACTCTTTAGAAATCGGGAAAAGACCGTATACTAGGTATAGCGAGTTGTAAGAATCGAGTAGCGAGAAAAGCCTTGTACAAATCCTATTCCCTACTCCCCATTCCCTATTCCCTAAATTAGCTATGTCCACTCAAGAGATTACCAAACCGTTTGAATTGTCGCCCGTTGAGCAGGCGTCTTCCGGCATAACGACGGAAGAACTTGTCAATGCGATAACCCACGGCGTCGGCGCGATTGGGTCGATAGTCGCCTTGGTTGTTTTGATCCTTCGGGCGTGTCATTGCGCGCCGGCAGAGGCGGTCGTCTCTGCTGTAACCGGCTTTTCGGTTTTCGGCGCGAGCATGTTTATTCTCTATACAATTTCAGGCGTATATCACGCTATAACTTCAGAGAAATTAAAAGCGCAGTTTAAGGTTCTCGACCATTGCGCCATTTACCTGCTCATTTCCGGGTCGTATACGGCTTTTGCCATGACGCTGCTGCCCAACTGGATTGGCTGGACGATTTTCGGCGTCAACTGGGTGCTGGCGCTGACGGGTATATTCATTTACGCCGTTTTGAAGAACCATTCCAAGTACATTTCCATGACGCTGTACCTGCTCATGGGCTGGATGATAATTTTCGCGCTCAAGCCGCTGCTGGACGCGACGCCGGCGCCGGTACTCCGATTCCTGGTTTACGGCGGGCTGTCGTACACCGCCGGCTGCTATTTTTACTTGAAAAAGAACTGCGCTTGGTCGCACCCGGTCTGGCACCTGTTCGTCCTCGCCGGCTCGTTCTTCCACTTTATTGCGGCGTACATAATTTACTGAGAAGAAAACGTCGCGAACCATGAGAGCTGGGAATTCTCTGGGAGTCTT
>JAZMZV010000151.1:0-27041 GCA_045586185.1 Thermoguttaceae bacterium
GATTGAAGATACTAACGCAATTCTCAGTACCGGGACAATTAAAAAGACCGGCGACGGGACGCTTAAACTTTTTGCTGCTGACGAAGATTTGATTAACTCTCATAGTTTTGTTGTTTCGTCTGGACGTCTGGATATGACAAAGTATTTCAAAGGCGCGTTGACTGTTGGCGAAAAACTTGTCCCAGAAAACTATTTAACAGCAATTTTCTCGCCGGGCAATTCAGTTGGTTCATTAGAAATTACAGGCGATTTTACGCTCAATCCGGGTTCGACTCTGTTGTTGGAATTCGACGAAACGGGCGCAGACTCCCTTCTTGTTACAGGAACGACAAAGTTCGAAGAAGGGGCAATTATTAATCTGGCGTTAGATGAAGGCGCATCTCCTGTACCGAATCAGCAGGTCAGTTTTCAGCTTCCGGCTAATATTGCTACATTCGATAACGCGGCTCTTTCGTATCCGTCGTACCTTGTTGGCATAGGTTACGACCCAACGACAGGCGTTCTTTCCGCTACGGTAGACGCCAACGCCGTTCCTGAACCGTCGACGTGGGCGCTGCTGATTCTCGGCGCCGCGGGGCTGCTGTACGTTCGGAAACGAAATAAATGAAAGGCGGTAACGGAGCGAACGCAGTGAGCGTAGTTACGCTTAAATCGTAAAAGAATAAACGCTAAAGCGGGAGGAAACTCCCGCTTTTTTGTTCGGCGGGTATTATGCCGCAAAGAACGCAAAGATCGCAAAGGAATTATTAAAACTTCGTGAACTTCCTCCGCGGCTCCGCATCTCCGCGTGAGCTTTTTCCCGGGTGGCTGATACAGCCGCGATCCAGCAGGTCGGAGGGGTTCTTCTGCGAAAGGGATTGTCCGTCATCCCAGCAATGCGGCAGGGGACTGCCGCGTGCCGGCGGTTCAAGTGGGCATTCCTACGAAAGAAATGTTTCTTGTACTAGCAACGTAGCCCGGGGACGGGCTACATCCAGAGGAGTTTTTCGGCTGCGTCGATTTGGTATGCACGCTTCAAACAAAGCGTAACTTCGTTCGCTGCGCTCTCTCCGTTACCGCCTTTCATTTCTTTGCGTCTTCGCGTGAGATTTCTTCGGCGGCAGGGGACTGCCGCGAGCCGGCTCATCCGTGTGCAATCGCAGGAAAAATTTGCGAGCGCTCCCAAAAAGATTTTTTCTTTCCCCCCTATTGCAATCGAGTTGCGTTTCTTGTAAAATCAATAAATATAATTGAGTAAATCGCTCAATTTCCTGCCTGAATTCTCTAAAAAAGGAGTTGCATCAATGCCCTCAAAACGTCAAACATGGATAATGACAACTATCCTGCTTGCCCTGACAAGCGTTTTTGCTTTCGCGCTGCAGACGCAAGGCGAAGAACCGGCGGTTTCTCAAGCGGTGGTCAACGACTGGATTGCTCAGCAGGCTTCTCAGTACAAAGGGTTGTTTACCTCTAAAGACGATTCGATTAAAGAGAACGCCGTTTTGACGGAAATATTTTCTGACCTCGACGACGGCGGTCGCGCGTTCAAGGCGGAGTTCGACGCTCTGTCGGACAAGCCCGGCGCCGATCCCGGCTGGCGCGCTGTGTTTATAAAAGCCTGCGCCGCCAGACGCGCAGAACGGCTTTCGTTCCTTCACGACGAAAACGCCCGATTCGTTTTCATAAAACGTCAGAACCTTCACGGTTCCCATTACGCCTATACGGAAGGACTGTCCGACGCCAACTCGGAACGCCATTTCCGCCCCGGCTCGCAGCTGTGGATGCTGGAATTTACGGAAGACGGCGAAATTAAAGAGACGCTTTTGCTGGATTGCCCGCGCGGGGTCATTCGCGACCCGGACGTCTCTTTCAAGGGCGACTACATCGTCTTTGCCATGAAGAAATCCGACCTGCTGGACGACTACCATCTTTACAGAATGGACATCGAAACGAAGGAAATAACGCAGCTCACCTTCGGTTTGGGCTATGCGGACTACGAACCGTGCTGTCTGCCCAATGGCGACATCATTTTCAATTCCACCCGCTGCGTTCAGATTGTCGACTGCTGGTATACCGAGGTTTCCAACCTTCATCGCATTGCGGAAGACGGCAAATACCTGCGCCGCGTTACCGTCGATCAGGTTCACGACAACTACCCCACTCTGACGGAAAAAGGTCAGATTCTTTACACCCGCTGGGACTACAACGACCGCGGTCAGATTTACCCGCAGGGTCTGTTCCAGATGGGTCTTGAAGGCACGGGTCAGACGGCGTTCTACGGCAACAACAGCTGGTTCCCGACGTCGATTCTTCACGCCCGCGGCATTCCCGGCTCCAGCAAGGTTCTGTGCATCTTCTCCGGGCACCATTCCCGCCAGCGCGGCAAGCTGGGCGTTCTCGACCCCCGCATGGGCACGGAAGAGAATTCCGGCGCTCAGCTGGTTGCTCCCTATCGAGACACGGAAGCCGTTCACGTTGACCATTACGGTCAGGAGGGAGATCAGTTCTGCTATCCGTATCCGCTGTCGGAAAACGACTGTCTGGTTTCTTACCGCCCCAACGTAGGCGTTATAGAACAGGACGACAGCGATCCGTACGGGCTTTATTATATGGACTTCGACGGGAATCGGGAACTGCTCGTTCCATGTGACGGCAATCGTTCCAGCGTTCAGGCAGTTCAGATCAAACCCAAAGAACTGCTCTTTGAACGGACGTCGCCTACCGACCCGACGCTGGACTATTCGACGTATTACCTTCAAAACGTCTTTATCGGCCCCGGCTTGGAAGGCGTCGATAAAAGCCAGGTTCGATCGCTGCGTGTAATCGCTCTGGAATTCCGCACCAATTCCATCGGACGCAACGGCAACCACGGACCCGGCGGCGGCGCGCTGTCGTCCTGCCCGGTATCGATTGGCGGCGGTTGCTGGGACGTCAAAAAAATTTTGGGAGAAGCGACGATTTACGACGACGGTTCCTGCTGTTTCCGCGTCCCGCCGCTGACCCCGGTTTATTTCCAGGTTATTGACGTCAACGGCCGCGCCATTCAGACGATGCGCTCCTGGAGCGCGCTTCAGCCCGGTGAACGCTTCTCCTGCGTTGGCTGTCACGAAGACAAAAATCAGACCAGAACCAACATCGCCGGCGGAATTACAAAGGCGATGAGAAACGGTCCGCAGGACTTGACCCCGTTCTACGGAGAGCCGCGCGGATTCTCGTTCCAGCAGGAGATTCAGCCGATTCTGGATAAACACTGCACAAAATGCCATGATAACGAAAACGTTTCTCCGTCTCGGGAAGACGTTCGATTTTATCGAAATATAAATTCTCCTGAACAGCTCGGATTAACCTGTTTGACCAATCTGGACGCGGTTTGGTCGGCGTCAACCAAAAAACCGGCTGACGGCTGGAACGCGGTCTTTCCGCTGCCGGACGGAACCGATACAAAAATGGGGCTGGGCAACATTCCGTTCCTGGAAAAGCACAATCCCGGCTGGGATTCCAATCTGGATAAGGACGTCTGGACGACAACGCAGCTTGACTTGCCAGACGACTATAAGCCCAGCCCGCTTTACGCCCGGATTATTTTTGACGACGATGTCGAAATGTACATCAACGGTCAGCTGGTATATCAGTCCAAAGAATTCCTGACAAAATATCGACTCATAGAACTCAACGTCAATCCGCTCAAGCCGGGGAAGAACGTCATTGCGTTACACGGTTCCAATCCCATCGGCGGCGGGCAGGGAATAGACGTCAGCCTTTGGGAACAGCGCAGCGTAACCGTTCCCGCTGAAGGTCAGCGTCCGTTCAGTTTGAAAGCTGCGCCTGTTGAAGACCGGGTTGCTAAACGAATCTGGACTCGTTCGTATGTGAATCTGACCTCCGGATTTATTCCCGGCGACGTCAAGACCGACGACAAATTCTATCGCGGTCGACAGACGGCTGTCAACGACTGGCTTTGCGTTCAGGAAGCCCCGCCGATGCTCAAACCGTATCACGCCGGATCTGTTAAGAGCAAACTTTCGCATCAGTTTGACGGCGAATTTCCTCATAACGGCGTGAAGCTGTCACAGGAAGAAAAGGACAAACTCAACGCCTGGATTGACCTTCTCGTTCCGTTCTGCGGTACGTACGAAGAAGCCAACAACTGGACTGACGAAGACAAAAAAATCGCGGCGTATCAGCAAGTCAAGCGCGACGCCGCCAACCAGCTTAACGCTGACAACTTCGACGCGTGGCTCAAATCGCAAACGCCGCGCAAACACGGCAAGAAGAAAGAATTTGTCATTCAGGGTGCGGACGACCCCTATCGCGCGCTCAACGCTGGCATGACGCCGGAAACGAAGAACAACGCTGTCGTTTGGACTTTTGAATCTCCCGTCCTGACAGATCAGATCGCTCTTTCCGTCCCGGCGAAAGAAGACGTTCGATTCACGTTTGACAACGGATTCACAACGGTTATTCGCGCCGGTCAGACGTCCGTCGTTTTCAAACCGCAGAAATGCTCGTCTGTTACCTCTGGCAGTTACGTCGGCGAGTTGTCGATTATGGGAATCAACTACAGAAAATTACGTGAGAAGAAAGAGGAGAAGAAATAGAATAAAGTAGCGAGTTGCGAGTTGCGAGTTGCGAGAAACGCAAGCGACTCGCAACCTCCTTCCTCCGTGGGTTAAAACCCACGGCTATTAATGATGAACTGCTACGCAGTTCTAGCGGATGCGCTTCGCGCCTATCCCCCCCTACTCGCAACTCGCTACTCGCAACTCGCAACTTCACTAACCCCTATTTTTAAGGAAAGGACTTATTTATGAAACGATTTTGTTTTGCGATTGCGTTTGCCGCGGCGATGTTCGCTTTTGCGGCTGTAAACGCTCAGGAATACACCAGTCTAAAGCAGATTGAAGAGCAAAGCGCTGAAGACTGGATTGATTATCAGGCGCAGGGCGAATACCTGTATCAGAAGGGCGACATGCGATTCGCCGTTCAGGTTATCGCGCTGGGTAAAGGCAAGTTCGATTTTGTCGGCTATCCCGGCGGTTTTCCCGGAGAAGGCTGGATTGCCAAACGCGTCAAGGTGTTCTATTCCGGAGCTCGCGAGGGTAAAGTTGTAACAGCCCCGTGCACTTCGTTCCAGATTCTGGCTCAGGGCGACGCAATTCTTCCGCTTCCGGAAAAGAACGTCGGCTCCAAGGCGATTTTAGACGTCGAGAAAAAGACGATTGACTTCGTCGCTCCTGACGGCGGCATTCGCACAGCTTACAAAGTCGATCGTCCCAACCCGGCTTTGGGAGCCAAAGCCCCCGAAGGCGCAACCGTTCTTTTTGACGGAAAGACCGTCAATCTGAAAGACGGATACAAGCTCAACGAAGATAACGGAACGGTTTGGGCGGAATTCTTCACCAACGCCTTTGAACCGGATACGCCGTATCATCTGCACATTGAATTCCTCACCACGTTCCGTCCGAACGATCGCGGTCAGGGACGTTCCAACAGCGGCGTTTACATCGCCGAAGCGTACGAATGCCAGGTTCTGGACAGCTTTGGCTTGAAGGGACTCAACAACGAATGCGGCGGCATTTATCAGGCAGCCGCGCCGGCGTTCAACGCCTGCCGTCCTCCGCTGACCTGGCAAGCGTACGACATCTACTTCACGCCAGCCAAATGGGCGGACGGAAAGAAAGTCGAAAACGCTCGCGTTACAATCAAGCAGAACGGTCAGGAAATTTACAAAGACCTGGAACTCAAGTCCAACACGCCAGGCTGCAAAGGCGAACCGCAGCAGGGCGAAGCCCGCGGCATCTACTGCCAGGGACACGGAAACCACGTCCAGTACCGCAACATCTGGGTTGAATATCTGAAATAAGATTTCGGTATAAGTAAACAGGGAATAGAGGTCAAACTCTATTCCCTGTTTTTGTATGTAAATATCGAAGGATTCTCACGCCAAGAAATGAAAGGCGGTAACGAAGCAAGCGTTTAGGCGAGCCACGGGTGTAAACCCGTGGGTGTGAGCGAAGCGAACGGAAAATCTCACGCGGAGACGCGGAGGTGCGGAGGGCGTTCGCGAAGAAAGCAAGAAATGAAAGACGGTAACGGAGAGAGCGAAGCGAACGAAGTTACGCTTTGCTTGACGTTGCATACCAAATTGACGCAGCCGAAAAACTCCTCTGGATGTAGCCTGTCTCGGGCGCCTTTGTTATTGTAACGGAAAATCTCTGTTCAGCCCGGTTCGCGGGCGTATCGCCCGCAAAAGAAAATCTCACGCAAAGCAATGAAAGGCGGTAATGAAGCGACCATCGGGAGCGGAATTACGCATTCGCCGGAACGGCGAACAAAACGTCGGAAGCGTACATACCAAAATGACGCAGCCAAAAACCTTTCTTGATCGCTGATATTATCCGCCGAAAGAAAACCTCACGCAAAGTCCGCAAAGTTCGCGAAGTTTTTAAAACTTCTCGAACTTGAACGTGAGTTTTTCGTGCACTCGTTTACCGCCTTTCATTGATAATCAACGCTGTCGACGGGTCATGATGCCCGAACTTTCTTAAAAATTTTAAAATTTTCTGAAAAAATGCTATTTCTCTTGCATTCTATCGAAGTAGTCGTTATAATAAAAATCATTGAGGTAACAGTTCGCAGCGTGCGAATGTGTAATATTACAAAAAGAACGCGTTTCACATTTGTTGAGTTTTACACTTTCGTAAAACCGGAGTATGTACAGTAAAATGAAAAAGTCCGCTTTATTTTACATTGCTATTGCAATTAGTATTACGATTCTTGTCGTTTTTAGTGTGTTGGCATTCACGCATTCTTTTTCGTCTGCTGTTGAGAAATCATCTGCTAATGACGAATCGTCTGCTGTTGACAAGGATAAAGGACTGCCTGTCAGTTACTTGGCAGAGCTTACTCCGGATCAGCGCGATGAAATGATGAAAAAGATTGAAAAATTGTGCGATGCGGCTGAGCGTGGGGACGTTGCAACCATTAAACAATTAATTGAATCGGGTGTAATCCTGGATATCCCGGCGTCGCATAAAGATGAACGATCTGCGTTGCATCTGGCGGCTATGAACAATCACGTTGAAGCCTGTAAAGTCCTTTTGGACGCTGGCGCATCGCCTGCTTTGAGAAATTCAAGCGCTGGCGTTAACTCATTAGTTGGATTGGACGTTAAAGGCATGCAGCCTATCGATTACGCTGTTAAGAATCCAGAGCTTTTAGAGATATTTTTTAACGCCGGAGCGCCTATAAATCCGCCCCCAACTTCTGGACAAACATTAATTCAAAGGGCTGCTTGGGAAGATGTACCTGAATCGGTTAAATTATTGGCAAAGCGAGGCGCTGATTTGAATTCAGCAATCCAATTTGCCAGAAATCAGGAAATGCTTGATTTATTAATAAAATTGGGAGCGAAACCTTCTCAGGAAGATGTGGATCGGATTGCACGTTTATCTGTTAATGCTAATAACAATATTACAAAACAGTTGGAAAACCGTGGCTATAATGCAGGTCTTGACACTCAACTTCGCCTTGCAATTCAACGTCATGATTCTAAAGCCGTTGAAGATCTCCTTAAGCGTAACGCCGATCCTAATGCTCGTTCTCCAGAGAATCAGCGAACGCCTTTGCATGATGCAATAGAGTTTGGGAATATTGATATAGTCAATATTCTTATAAAAGCTGGGGCGGATGTAAACGCTCAAGATATAAGAATGGAAACCCCTCTTATGAAGTTAGCTTGCATGCCGCGTCCAATTGAGATGGCTAAAGCGCTACTCGAAGCAGGCGCTGATCCAACAATTAAAAGTAAGGGGGGCGCTGATCCAATTAAAGCAGCTAAGGAAAATCGTTTCCTGAAACTGTATAAATTACTTAACGAACACGTCAAAAATAAGCAAAAAAGTACATCTGAATAAACTAAGGTTCTTCCGGCAAGCCGTATCTGTAAGCTAAAAAGCAGGCGTTTTGCACACCCAAAGTATTTTAACACGAAATACGCGAAAAGAACGCTACATACCGAAATTACGAAGCCGAAAACCTTCCTTGGATGGCGCCCGTCCCTGGGCGCCAACTTGACGGCTTGCCGTCAAGACAACGCGGAAGCTTCCAAAAATCTCCAGAACGTGGAGAGTCTGCTCAAAAACTGTTAGGTACGCAGTTACCGGATGAGCCATCTTTTTTGTCGATTCAATCCATCTCAACCCATAAATCGGAATCGTTCTTTATCGCGCTGTCCAGAATCGACAGTATATTTTCATACAATATCATATATGGCTTTTTTGCTTTATGAGTAACAAACATTTCCGGGTTGCTCTTAATATGCATTGACTTGCAAAAATCGTACATTACGCGAATAATTTCTAACGGAACAACTGAATTGTCTAAAACAGCAGTCGGGAAATTATATCCCGTTTCCGCTTCCACTTGCTTCCAAACAATATCCAGAGATTTTGCTTCCTCAAGCGAAATTGTTCCCGCGTAGTCGCTGAAACGCTGTTCGTTGTTTTTGTCGTGTAAATAGAAATTATACATCTGTCAAATCAATTATTCGAATCGTATTATGAATTCCGAACAGTTGTCGTCTGTTTCACAATAAAAATACCGTATTGGACGATATTTGTCAGGCGGGGCGTTGAGAACAAGCTCGCTGTCAATACTTGACTTGACCTGCAGCGCAGCGTCTCTGGTGGAACACCCCAAAAGCAATCGGAACGGCGTGGATTTGTGCGCGTCTATAAGCCTGTTTACGTCGACGTTTTCAAGATTGTCATAGTCAATGTCCGGATCAGGGGTTTCTGATTTCCAGTATTCTCCCGCCTCAACAATAGTCTGTAGAAAGAACAGTTTGTCGCAAACGGAATCTTTCAAAAGATATTCCGCGTTTCTGAAAACTAAAACGATCTTTCCCGGGGTTACAACAGGAGGACGCAAGTTGTAATCTTCTTCCCATTGAATATCAAGGCATAAACAGTCGCGCAGAGCATAATAGTTTTTACCGAATCCGTCGAAAAACGGCATTACCCGCTCAAACGTTTCCATAAGCGACTTGACGTCCTTCATCTGAGATCCGTCAAAGACGCGATAAAACGTTGAATTACAGTTATTGAACGTCAACCTGTCAAGAATATCGCAGGTAAACAAACCGATATAGGTTTCAGAAGGTTTGTTCAGCCATTCGTTTAACGTCTCAAGAGCTTTCATACCTGACTTGATTCTTGTTTGGTTGACCAATCGAGAAAACCGTTACAAAAAAAGGAAAAGCGGTTCCCGTTACAGAGAATTCAAGCGCTTTTCCTTTTGCGGTTTAATCTTTTTTCTGATTCAGCGCCAGACCTTCTGCAACGTTTTCGAGGAATTCGTCGATATGCTGTTTGGCTTCAAAGCCGACGATCATCACGTCTTTGTACGGCATCCGGGTAACGGCGATTGTGGATCGCTTGCGCCCCTCCGGCGTGTTAATGGATCCCTCTCCGAGAACTTTCATGATAATAATGCCTTTGCCGTTTTCTTTGGCGGTTTTGGCAATGGCAACGTTTTGATCCCAGTCGCCGTCCATTTTTTCCCGTTCCGAGTTCAGACGCAGATGCATGGAATCGACCCAGGGGTGTTTCGCCGCAATTTCCGCCGCAGATCGAGCGTGACAGGAAACGCCGTGAGCGCGAATGAGTCCTTTCTTCTTAAGCTTTTCCAGCGGTTCGAACTGGTATTCGAATCGTTCCACCCAGTCCGGCGACATGAGGCAGTGAATATTGATCAGGTCGATGTAGTCCGTATTGAGTTCCTTCAAAAAGCGTTCGATAAGCTGGTCTGCCGGGAGCCGTTCTTTTTCGGGAATGCCGCCGCCGGGATAGCACCAGATTTTTGTACTTAACGTATAGCTGTCGCGGGGTTTGCCTTTGAGGGCTTCCGCGACGAACTGATGAGTGCCGTACGAGTCCGCCATGTCGAAAAACCGGATTCCGCAGTCGTAGGCGTACCGCATGTTCTCGACGCCAATGCCGTTGCCCATGCGATGCATGTTGCTGTTTCGCATACCGGCGCGAACGCCTGTTCCGAAACCAACGCGCGACGTTTTAATCTGCGGCGTTAAATTGACAAGCCCAACGGGATTGGTATCGACGGACTCGCTTTGAGCGTTGACGCTTACCGCCGACGCGGCTGCGACTCCCGCCGCGGCAGTTTGAATAAACAGACGTCGTTTCATGGCAGTGAATTCTCCTGATAAATTGAGGGGATTAAGCAAGTGTTTAGTGGTAAGTGGTAAGTGGTTAGTGGGAAGTTGAAGGAAATTAGCAAAGACGCTTTGCGTCCTTGCTGCTGAGCGCTTTTAACTTGCCACTGTTTACTGTTTATTTTACCGGATTTAAACTTTGATGTCAACAGGGGTGAGAGGGAAAGTTAGAAGTGAGCGACTGGCGAGCCGGGATGCGTAAGCTCCCGGAAAAATCTCACGGGGAGCCGCGGAGATGCGGAGTTTTAAAGATTACTTTGTGTTCTTTGTGTTCTTTGTGGTTAAAAATTCTTTGGCGAAGCTCTCGCTCGCGAGCCGGGTTGCGTAAGCTCCCGGGAAAAACTCACGCGGAGACGCGGAGGAGCGGAGAATGTTCGCGAAGTTTTAAAAAATTCTTTGCGATCGTTGCGTTCTTTGCGGCTTAAAAATAGAAAGGAAAGAGCAAGCAACCAACGGGAGCGGATTTTGGCAAACGCGCGGCAGCGCGGATTGGGAGCGGCGCCTCGCCGCCGACCAACGGGAGCGGGTATTGGCAAACGCGCGGCAGCGCGGATTGGCTCCCCCGCCATCGGGGGTTGACTGCCCCGATATGATTGGGTATTCAATGAGCGCAGGCGGGAATGAAACAGTTCTCAGTGAAGTCCGGGCAGAACGCCGCTTGAGTTCAAATACTAACTTACAAGGAGCGATTATAAATGAAACTTGTCAAATTGATTCTCAGCGTTGCTGCAGTTGCGGTTTTGGGCGCTGGTCTGGCGTACGCCGACGGCGGATTGATGGGACGCATTTGGGGTTCGGAGGATAAACCGGAAACGGTTCAGGAACATGAACAGGGCGACCACGTCCGCCCGGCTGCTGATCATTCCGAATCGGACGCCGTCAAGGGACAGAAAACCGAAGAGGAGATGTCCAAGGAATCCGTCAAGGAACCGGACGTCAAACAGAGCAAGGAAATGAAAGAATCCCAAACCGTCAAGGAAGAACGTTCTTCTGAAACCAAAGAGAAAAAAGAATGTGACGAACAGAAGAAGGAGTCCAATGGCGAGAAAAAGGAATGCGATGAAGAATCGACCAAATCCGAGAGCAAGAAGTGAGGAAAGGACTGTAAGGAGTCAGAAATGAGAAGCGAGGAGTTGACAGAATCGCTTGGCGTCAACTCCTCTCTCCTAACGTACAACTTACGTTAACGACCTCCTTCGCCCCCAGGGGAGTAAAATCGCGGAAAACCGGCTAGAAAGAACTGCCATCAGGCAAGGGACGTCAGCAGAGGACCGCGGTTTTACTTTTTTTGTTAGAATCTACCAACGTTTGAGCAGGTCAGTCCGCACACGGATTTTACGGATGAGACGGATTCGCGCCGATTATTTATTCTTAATTCTGAAGTCTTTTTTAAAATCAATGATTTCTTGAATGCTATGAATAATATAAAAAAGTAATGAACCTAATTAACCAATCGGTGAAAATCCGTTTAAACTGTGTTATCCGTGTGGGACTCAATAGACCCAAGATAACCCATATTTTAGCTCACAGGCGACAACTTGTATGAATTAATATATTCCCGAACCGAACTCGTCGTCCTGGCTGGAGGTCGTTCGCTGTTTGGACGTTCTCGTCAGGTGTGACAGCGGGCGGGATTCCTCGCGGCTGTCAACGCGTCGGGAAACGCCGTTGGATTCCTGATAGCGGTTGTCCTGTCGGCGAGAGTCTTGACGGCGATTGTCGGATCGCTGGTCTGGCTGACGGCGGAAATGAGGGCCGTCGAAGGGGCTTTCGTCAAAGTCGTCGTATCGGCAGACGTAGCCCGGCTGTTGAGCCAGAATGAGTTCCTGTTCGTAGGCGAGAAGAACCGCCCGCTGAATTTTGTCTCGACATTCCGCGTTGATGGGGTGGGCGATGTCCGCATAGAGCTTGGATCGTCCGGACTCGTCGCGAGCGGGTTCAAAGAAATACAGCGGAGAGCCGCACTGATTGCAGAACGAGGCGCGCAGCGGGTTTTTCCCCTGGCAGCGTGGACAGCGCATCATGATCTTTCGGCTGGGCATGGCGACAAACGGGCCGGCGGGACCGTCGATGAGCTTCAAGTCGCGAATGACGAAACAGTTATCGAACGTTATACTGCAAAAAGCCTTCAACCGCTCTACGGGTTCATCGATGAGTTTGATGCGAACTTCTGTAATTTCCACGTTGTAATCTCCTTGGCGCGTTACATTAAAAGTTTTGACCGGACGACCAGTCTCCATCCTTGGGACTTTAGCGATTCCGCCGCCTTGTCGGCGCCGGCGTCCGATTCGTATATTCCAAAATAGCAGGAACCGCTGCCGCAAAGGCAGCCGCCAGCGGCTCCGGATTGCATTATGTCGTTACGACATTTATTTACCCATGGGGTAATCTGAGCGGCAAATTCTTCCAGCCGGTTAAAAACGAGTTTATTAAACGTCTGCCAGTCGCCGGACGTCATGGCGCTGAGAATTCCCTCGGCGCTTTTGGGCGTTTGCGGAACTCGGCAGCGGCGATAAACCTCTGGGGTGGAAATTCCCGTCGGCGGACGAATAACCACAATCGGCAGCGACGCTCCCACGGGTTTCGGCTCGATTATTTCCCCTCGACCGGTTGCGACAGACGCGCCGTCGACGAAAAACATCGGGACGTCTGACCCCAGCTGAGCGCCGAGGGAAAACTCGTCCTCCAGCGTCAGCGACAAGCCCCAAACCTTGGCGCAGGCGCGAATCGCTCCCGCCGCATTTCCCGACCCGCCGCCCAAACCGGACTGCGGGGGAATCTGCTTTTTCAGTTCGATGGAAACGCCCTGTTTGACGCCGAAACGCTCTCGAAGCAGTTTTGCCGCCTTGTAGACCAAGTTCCGTTCGTTGCTGGGAACGTCCATTGGGTCTGGCTGAAGCCCGGCGATGGAACTGCAGTCGCAGGAAAGCGCGATGCCGTCATCGCCGGCGTCCGCCGGGTCGATCGCCTGAACTCGAATCGTATCGTAAAAGTCGATGGGCGACACGACCGTTTCAACCTCATGATACCCGTCCGGGCGTTTGCCCAACAGCTCAAAAAACAGGTTGACCTTCGCAGGCGTTTGAACGGTAATTGGGGATTGGGCGCTCATGAGGGAAGTGGTAAGTGGTTAGTGGCAAGTGGTAAGTAGTAAGCGTTTTTTATTGAGACGCTTTGCGTCCTAACCACTGACCACTTAAAACTAACCACTTTAACTTTACCCATAGTATAATATCCCGCCTCATTTATGTCAAGCGACTTTTCTGATTATTTTAAATTTTTTATGTAATCGGAAAAGTTTTCTAAATTCCAAATAACCGTAAAAGACTCCCCCATTCTAAAGAATATTACGGGCTTTATCCGATTCAAGACGCATGAATCCAACCGAAAAAGAGTCCCTTCCCGCCTTGGGCTTTATTACTGTTGTTAAAAGCCGGGAATTGGGTATAATGGGGGGCTATCTTCTGCTGAATCGCAACGGACGTCCAGTAGAATTCCACTGTACGGCGCCGGTGCGAGCGACGAAGTCTCAACATATTTTGTATGGGCCTACTCTGGAACCATATATATACGGAGAGCAAATCGCCCGATCGCTGACAGTTCGCGCGACGATTTCTCCCAAATTGATTCTGACTGATAAATCTGGCGTTATGGCTCTTCGTCCAATGATTGACGTTCCCATGGCGTTAGCTGAAATACCTAAACTGCGTAAAGACGCCAAAGTTAAAGACAAAACCGAGGAAAGTCAAAATACGCTGTCTGTAGAAAATGGAACTAATGAGCAAACGTCTGAGAGCGGTCAGCCAGAGTCGGATTCAGCTGTGCTGGCGTCTCAGGCGGACGTTTCGGAAGAGATCGAAACGCTCAAGGGGAAAATCGTTCCGAAGTTTGACGACAGTATTGTGATTCCGGAATTTTCGATGATTTGGAATGGCGTTCTTCTCCATCCGGACAGGCATTTTCCAGACGATACCGAAAAGGCGCGCCAGTTCCTGCAAAACGAAGAGATCGATTACGATTTGGCGGAACCGTTTGATCGAATTCGCGAAGCGATTTACGAAGCGCAAAAGAGCGCGGCGTGAGGTTAATGCGTAATTCGTAATGCGGAATGCGTAATTTTTAATGATGAATACGGAATGCGGAATGCGGATAATGTTAATGCTGAATACGGAACGTGGAATGCGGATTTATCTTCGGTGAGCGCTTTGCGTAATTCCGAATTCCGAATTCCTAATTCCGAATTGACCAGCGGCGCTCTGCCGACGCTGCGTCCTGTGCGGTTGTCCCAATTCGGGGAAAAAATGAACCGCATTGTCAGGCGAGGTATGCGCATTAAGTCGCTTACGCCGTTCTCTTTGACTATCCCGGAGCCGATGACGGCGTCGATTAAAATTGGGCGTCCGAAAATTCTGGTAAAGAGCTTTATCTTTGGCGAGTCGAAAACGCTGTGTAACGAGGCGAAAATCAAGGGGGAAGAGGGCGACAAGCTCAACAACGCCTCGCCGTTTAACGGGACAGCGTCCCGTCCGACGCATTTTACGCATCTGCAAGTCCCGGCCGAGCTGGTCAAGCTGGAAGACAGGTTAAAGCATTTGCTTCAGCCGCCGCTGGAACAGCTCTTTTCGAGCAAAGAGCTGGTGTTCCCGTTCGAGCCGTTCCCATATCAGTGGCAGGGAATCGGGTTCCTGTATCCGCGCAGTTCCGCGATTCTGGCGGACGAAATGGGATTGGGCAAGACGATGCAGTCCATTACAACCATTCGTCTGATGATTCGTTCCGGCGCGGTGAAGTCTGTTTTGCTCGTCTGTCCCAAACCGCTGGTAACGAACTGGAAACGCGAGTTCGATTTATGGGCGCCGGAAATCCCGGTGGAAATTATCGAGGGCGATCAGGCGCGGCGAAAATGGATTTGGGAACTGGACAACACGCCGGTGAAAATCGCCAACTATGAGCTGTTACATCGCGACAGGGAGCTGTACTCTCCTCGAGAAAAAGAGTTTATCGACGAAAACGGGAAAGTCCAGAAGTTCACGCCTCCGGGCATTCGGTTTGACCTGTGCGTTCTGGACGAAGCGCAGCGAATCAAAAATCAGACGGGGTCAACGCATAAAGCGGTTAAGGCAATTCATCGAAAACGCTCCTGGGCGTTAACCGGCACGCCGATTGAAAACAGCGCCAACGACCTGGTCAGCATTTTCGAGTGGCTTTCTCCCGGCTATTTGTCTCCGGAAATGAAGCCGTCACAGATGGGACGCGCTATCGGGGATCACATTCTCCGCCGAACGAAAGACAAGGTTCTGACCGACATGCCGCCGCGGCTGGTTCGAGATCTGGAACTGGAAATGTCGCCCTCGCAAAGGGAATCGTACATGAACGCGGAAGAGAACGGCGTTGAGCAGATCAACGAGATGGGCGAGACGGCTACCATTCAGCACGTGTTACAGCTTATTACAAAGCTCAAGCAGATTTGCAACTTCGATCCCGTTACCGGCGACAGCCCGAAAATGGCGCGTCTGGCGGCGGACATGGAAGAAATCGCCGCCTCGGGGCAGAAGGCGATTGTCTTTTCCCTCTGGACGGATACGATCGACCGAATGCGCCCGATGCTGGAACAGTTTCACCCGCTGGAATATTCCGGTCGAATTCCGCATTCCAAACGTGACGAGGTTATCAAACGGTTCCGGGAAGACCCCAAGCACAAAATGATTCTCATGACCTACGGCGCCGGGAGCGTTGGTCTGAACCTGCAGTTCTGCAACTACGTGTTCCTCTTTGACCGCTGGTGGAACCCGGCGATTGAAGATCAGGCAATTAACCGCGCTCATCGAATCGGCGTTAAAGGCTCTGTTACAGTTTCTCGATTCCTTTTGATGGGAACGATTGAAGAACGAATCCAGCGCGTTCTGGAAGAGAAACGCGAGCTGTTCGAAACCGTCTTGTCCGGCGCGGACTCAACACGCAAGAACGAGATGAGCAAGAAGGAGATCTTTGGGCTGTTCAACTTTAAGTTCGCGAGCTAGGGAGTAGGGAGTAGGGAATAGGGAATAGGGAGTAGGGAATAGACGCTAAGCGTATTATAAATTTTTCTCGCAACTCGCAACTCGCAACTCGCAACTTAACACAATTAACTCTTCTGTCACGCTGACCCGAACCGCGCCGGGGAAGACGTACGGCGGAAGGATTGTCTCCGACTGCGCCATTTGAGCTAAAAGCGTCCATTGTTTCAAGCCCATCGCCTGTTGAGTCCAGCCGCGCTGCGTCCAGATTTTTCGAAAACATTCCATTGTGATGTATTGGCTGGCGGAACGAAACGGCTGACGAGTCAGAATCAGTTCGTCGTCGCTTTGACGGACAATCGCCTGACGTAAAACCGCATCCGCCAGCGAGTCGATTTCCGCGGACGCCATCGCAGCCAGCGTCGAGAGATTGGTCAGCGAGTTCCGAACGTTGGGATTGTACTCGCGTTCCAAAAGCGGCAGCAGCTCGTTGCGAATTTTGTTACGAGAGAAGTCGGACGATAAATTGGAACTGTCGGTTCGATACGGCTGATTCCAGGCGTCGAGCTGTTCGATAATCTGTTTTTTCGTCCAGCCCAACAGCGGGCGAACGAGTGTAACGCCCTCTGTCAAGACTCGAATCGGGGCGATGCCCGCCAAGCCGTCCAGACCCGCTCCGCGAAGAATTCGGAACAGAACTGTTTCGATCTGGTCGTCTGCGTTGTGAGCGGTGAAAAGATACCTCGCGCCGACTTCACAGCAGACGTCTTTAAGCCAGGCGTATCGCGCTTCGCGGCAGGCGTTTTCCAAACCATCGGAATCCGTTTGAATATTGAGCCGGGTAAACCTGCCGACCAGCCACGGCGCGTTCTTCTGACGCTGTTCTACCCAATCTCGAACGAACTGCTCGTCTGCGTCCGACTCTGCCCCGCGAAGGTTGTGGTTGACGTGAGCAATAACAAGCTTTGATTCGTCCTCTCGCAACTCGCAACTCGCAACTCGCAACTTATTTCTATAGAGCGTCTCCGCAAGAAAAATAGAATCTGCCCCACCGGATACTGCTACGACGGCGGTTTCATTCAAAGCCAGTAAATGGAGATTCTCAATCTCGCAACTCGCAACTCGCAACTCGCTACTTGATGAACTCATAGCAACGTGCCAAGCTGATTAACGCCATGCTGGTTCCCCACGGCTGACCGTAGTCGTACATAACGAAATCCCAGTAAGAGCCGTCCTGATCCTGAACGCTCATGAGGATGCTGGTCAGATGGGCGGCGATGCGCTTTTGCTCTGCTTTGCTTTCCAGTTCCAGCAATTCCTGACTGGCATACAGATGCCCGAAGTAATAGAAATACCCGGCAATCTTGTTGAAATGGTCGTGAGGAACGGAGTGCTTTCGAGCGCCGTCGAGCCAGCCGATTCGCGCGACAAAACGGTCAAGGGAATCGAGCAGAACCTGCTGGGATACAAATCGGGAATACGGCAAAGCGGTGTCTGGAACCTTTTTGCCGTCTTTGGCGTCTTGAATTTGCTGGTCTGTACGGAGCGTTGACCAATAAAACAAAGCCGCGTTGCAGGCTTGAGTGCGTCCTAATGAGCCGGACGCTCTGTTAATGCCGTACATGGGTCTGCCGATGTGCGCTGTGCTGTATGTATAGGAGAAGTCCGGCTTTTGCTGAGACGTCAAAGACGCAACAGCGCGGCTGACGAGGCTTTCCGGAATGGCGATTTTCCCTTCAGGAAGGATGTCTTTGTCGATTATCAGTTCAGAAACCTCGTAAAGACTAACCAACCCTGCCGCTGTATTGAACGACATTGAAACAAAATTCGGACGCGTTGACGGGGAATCGTAGTCGTAATACGCCCATCCGCCGTGAATGTTTTCGTATCGAACCAGATTGGCAACCTGTTCCTGCATGAGGAGAACCAGCTGCTTTTGAAGCTGTTTGTTGTCTGCTTTTTCCGCCCGAACGTACAAGCGCGACAAGGCGGACAGCGCGTAAATATGCCCCCAGTTGTTGAGCGTCGTCTCGTATGAAGATCGGCGGAACGTCGGAAGATTTTCTATCATCCAGGCTTGTCCCTTTTCAATGGCAGGGGCAATTTTATCGCGAACGGACTTTGGGGCTTTGTTTTCCCATTCGCACAGCGACGACACACAAAGACCTGTCGTTCCCATAATATAGGAAATATGCGAGTTGGGCATAGGCGAGTAAATATTGACCTTTTTCGTCTTTGTCGGCGCGCCCCAGCAGCCGGATGGTCGCTGCTTCGACAGAAGGAAGTTAATCGCCTTCTCGACGCAGGCGTCAACGTCCTTTTTGTCAATCTGAGGTGTCTCTTTCAGCCGCGGCGTTTCTTCCGAAAACGGCTTCCAGGACTCCTCCAGCTTTTGAATCTGCTCTTTCGTCAGCTTCTGCTTTTCTCGAGCAAACAGGGACGATCCAAACAAACAGGCGATTATGACAGCTAAGACTGCGATATGGTTAAATTTCATGATTGGGGGGGAATAAATAATTAGCAATTGTCAATTAGCAATTAGCAATTACGCAAAGCGTAAAAGAGGATAAGACGAGCGCTTTGCGCCAACTCATCACTCCTAATTCCTAATTACTAACTTTCCTAGGCTATGCCTTGAAATAATTTAAATACTTTATATAATTATAATACACGATTTGAGATTTTCAAGGCGTTGGTCGAAATTTTCCCTATTTTTTTATAATGAGCAGCGGGAAAAAGCAAACTCCGCTCCATCTCGCAACTCGCAACTCGTAACTCGCAACTAAAAATGAACACACAGCTTAAACCAGGCATCCACTGGGTTGGATACATCGATTGGTCGATTCGGGATTTCCATTCTTACAACACCAAACGCGGGGCGACGTACAATTCGTACCTCATTCAGGACGAGAAAAACGTTTTGGTCGATACGGTTAAGTACCTCTACGCAGACAAGTTACTGCAAAACGTCGCTGAACTTGTCCCGCTCGACAAAATTGACTACGTCGTTTGCAACCATGCGGAGCCGGATCACGCCTCGGGAGTTGCGGACGTCATGAACGCCTGCCCGAACGCGACGCTGGTCTGCAACGCCAAGTGTCTGGAAACGCTCAAGGCGTACATGGACGGCTCCAACTGGAAGACGCAAGTCGTTGCCAGCGGAGACGAACTGTCGATTGGCAAGCGGACGCTCAAGTTCATTTTCACGCCGATGGTTCACTGGCCGGAATCGATGTTTACCTATTGCCCGGAAGAGAAGTTGCTCTTCTCGATGGACGCTTTTGGACAACATCTGGCGACCAGCGAACGGTTTGACGACGAACTGCCGCTGGACCTGATTCTGGAAGAAGCCCGAACGTACTACGCCAACATCGTTATGCCGTACAGCGCTCAGGTTGCGAAACTGCTCCCG
Organism: Thermoguttaceae bacterium; assembly: GCA_045586185.1. Taxonomy (GTDB): domain Bacteria; phylum Planctomycetota; class Planctomycetia; order Pirellulales; family Thermoguttaceae; genus RUG11551. Next base: position 19,619 of record JAZMZV010000151.1, read on the forward strand.
TCCGCCGCGGCGCTGGATATCGACATGATAGCGCCGGCGCACGGCGTCGTCTGGAGAAAGAACATTCCCGCCATTTTAGAGGCGTACACAGCCTGGGCGGCTCGTCAGACAAAGGCGAAAGTCATGATCGTTTACGATACCATGTGGCAATCAACCGCGATTATGGCAGACCAGATTTTCAAAGGCGCCTGTTCCGTTGACGGCGTGTCGGTAGAAAAGATATTCGTTCGCGCCTCCGACCTGACTCAGCTTGCGGATGCCTCTCTGGACTGCGCTACGATGGCGGTTGGTTCAGCTACGCTCAATACCAAAATGATGCCGGCTATGGCAGCGGCTCTGAACTACTTGGGCGGTCTGAAACCGCCGGTAAAATTCGGCTTTGCGTTCGGTTCCTGCGGCTGGGGCAGGGGAGCAATGGAAGAAATTGCTGAAATCCTCCCCAAGATGGGCTGGGAACTGGTCGCGCCAGGCGTAAAGAGCAAGTTCCGACCAACTCAGGAACAGCTCGACGCCTGCTTTGAAGCGGGGAAGCTGTTGGCGCAAAAAGCAAAAGAGTAGCGAGTTACGAGTTGCGAGTTGCGAGACGGCGAGGCGCCGCTCCCAATCCGCGCTTCCGCGCGAGAGCCAAAATTCGCTCCCGTTGGTCGCTTGCATTGTCTTGCCCCTCGCAACTCAAGATTTAAGAAAGGGTATCCGAAGATGGGAAAGAAACGCTCTCCAAAACCGGAATACGATCCAAACAAGCTGCCCGTGACAGACAATAACGCTGAAACGCTGGTAATCAATCGTTCGTCGCGAGTGATTCACATGCTTCAGCTGCTTAGTCTGGGACGGGGGCACTCGGTTGAGGAATTGAGTGAAATCTACGACCTTGACCCGAGAAGCATCAAACGGGATCTGAAACTCATTTCTGAACAGCTTCACGTGGCTGTTACATACAACCGTTCAACTCGAAAATACGAAATTCTCGACACGCGATACGTCATGCCGTCCGTTGGTCTGACGACTCTGGAAGCGGTTTGTCTGGTAATCCTTTGTCGAGAATTCGGAATGAAGAAGACGGTTCCCTTCTTTGAAGTCGTTCATTCCGCCGCGCTCAAAATTCAAAGCTATCTCAGCCCGGAAACCTGCGATTATATCGAACAGACGTATCAAAACGTCGATATGACCGGCGCGCCGTTTAGCATGCAAGAGGACAAACGGGAATATTACATGACGCTTCAGGACGCCAGCCGAACTCAAAGCGTCGTTGATCTGGAGTACAATTCCTATACGGAAGAACAGACTATTAGAACGCTGTTTTATCCATACGCCGTCGTGTTCAATCGCCATGGCTGGATGACGGTTGGGTATTCGACCCTTCATAACGAGATTCGCATGTTCAACGTGCTGAGAATTCTCAACGCTCGCAAGCTCAATCTTGGGTTCAAACGACCCAAAGACTGGACGTACGAAAAGTATCTTCGCAACGCATGGAACGTCATTCCTGAAAACGGACCGGACAGACATGTAGTTGTAGATTTCACTTTCAAAGTTGGTCGAAACGTCGAAGAAATCTATTGGCATAAAAACCAGGTTATGTACTGGATTAACGATCGCACGCTGCGTTTCGAGACAATTGTCAGCGGGCTAAACGAGATTTCCTGGTGGATTCTCGGCTACGGCGCAGAAGCAACTGTCGTTGAACCAAAAGAGCTTCGGCAGATCATTGCCGGACACGTCAAACGATTGACGCAAACGTATCAAAAAGAGTTGGGAGAATCCAGCCGTTAGCTTCTAGCTACTAGCTTCTAGCTTGGTTTTTTAGTTTCAGGCTTTAAATGATAACGCTAAGTACTACAAATGCACAAGCTAATAGCTAGCAGCTAACGGCTAGCAGCTAATTAAAAGTGCGGCGGCCAATAGGGGACGTCAGGGCGAACCTTAAATGCGCTTTTAACGGGAGCTTCATTGTTTTCTGGCGGAAGAATGTTATTATCTGTTACGTCTTCTACAGGAGTCCTTTGCGTCAGATTAAAAGATTGCGGACTTTCCACAGGGATATCTTCAACAATGTTGGTTTGCGGTTGCGAGAAGCTGCTTAACGTTAAAGGCTTTTGTTCCGGAACGTCCGCGCTTCTGTCTGTTGTAAGCTGAATATTCATTTCCGGTTTCGGCATGGTTTTGGGCATGTAATTCTTTTCTCTTTGCGCCAGCTGGAAAGAATCGTTTCTGGGAGCGGTAATAACCGTCGCCAGTTTTTGTCTGTTAAGAAATTCGTGAATTGCCGGATATGAACTGTAAAGCGCCTGATTTTCTCCGGGGACGTTAGCCAGAGTAACGCCGATTAAATAGCCGTCTTTGGAAAACAGACCGCCGCCGGAACGACCCTGAACAGAGGCGCCGGAAGCGTACATGTTAGCAGGACCAAGGCATTTGTTGATAGCGACGATTTGACTGGGCTGAACGGTCGGAGCGCGTCCGTTATCGCAGCCCGCGCTGGCAACGGCGCTGCCGCGAAGAGCCTGATAGTTCAACGGCGCGACAGGAATAATCGCAACCGGATTTTTAATTTCGATGCAAATCAATCCCAAGTCGCTTTCTTCGTCGTGACTGATGTATTTCGCTTCGATGTTTTGAGGCGCTTCCATTCCGAACATGTCAACTTCAATTCTTCCTCCGTGCTCTTTGGCAAATTCACGGAACAAATGCCCACAGGTCAGAATCAAAGCGCGATTGTTGCGAGAATCGATAATCGTTCCTGTACCATGATCGCAGACAGAAGTTTTCACTCGAATGCGAACCGTTGACGCTAAAAGGCGTTCTGGAGCCAAAAGATCGGTGGATTTTGATTGAACCAGCGGAGCTGACGCGTTTTCAATTTTGTTTTTGCTGACAGCTGGAATATTTTGAACGTTATTATTGGGAACGCAAGGAATGCACGCCTGGGCTGCTTGAGCCTGCTGGCGTTTTCGCTGCATGGCGTACGCGTTGTTGATGCCCTGCTGACACATGGCTGCCAGCTCAGCGCCGGATCTTATACCAACGGCTCGAGAAACGACGCGACCGTCAGAAACCATCAAAAAGCATGGAATATTGGTAATTCCATATTGCTGAGCCAACGCCGGCTCTTCATTAACGTTAATGCTCCGAACAGGATATCCCGCCTTTTTGAGCTGTTCAACAACCGGTCTCATAGCGCGGCAGGGCGGGCATTGAGAACCATAGAAATCCAAAAGAACCGTATTGGCTGGCGGCAAGCCCTGTGATGAACGACTTTCAGACGCCAAACCAAACAATAATGTCAAAGCGATAAAAACGGTCAACGCACGACATAAATAGACGTTTTGGTTCCTCATGAATAAATTCTCCATCGTGAGAACGCCTCGAAAAAAAGGGAAATGTCTGCATCATGCCAGGCATTTCGGAAAGAGGCTTTCTCAATTAAATCGAAATCCTTTTCTAATCCGTCAAGCGAGCGTTTTCAATCCATTGAAAACGATTCCGTACTATTGCAATTTTTCCAACTTTTCGCAAGAACAGTTTTGGAACTTTTTCAGAAAAATTTTAAAAAAAGACTTATGTGTTAAAATACGTAATATAAGAAGCTTGGCGATAGGCGTTTTCAACAAGAATTCAATTTATAAATCAAATTATTTATGCAATTATTTTGCTCTTTTTTAAACAAATTGCGTTCTCTTTTAAAAATTTCGATTTTTTTGACGAACCCTATTTGATTTTTTTCGTCTAATAAGTATAATATATAGATGGATAATCACTATTCCTGATTAAGTCAAAACAACTCTTAATTCCTGTTTTATCAATACCATGAACCGCATTATGAAAAATCCTGTTATTCGCAGAGGCTTTACGCTTGTTGAATTGTTGGTCGTCATGACGATTATTGCAATTATTATTGGCTTGACGCTGCCAGCGGTCAACGTTGCCCGTGAGTCCGCTCGAAGAACAACTTGCGTTAACAACCTGACGCAAATTTCCCGCGCCATGACGGCGCACGTAACCGCGCAGGGATTCTTCCCGTCAGGCGGTTGGGGATACTGGTGGATTGGCGAACCGGACTGCGGCTACGGATCTCAGCAACCCGGCGGCTGGCTTTTCAGCATTCTCGACTATATGGAACAGGGCAACGTCCGCAACCAGGGATTGGGGTTGAACGGCGAGGCGCGCGCCTCTGCTATTCGAGACAGAATGAGAAACCCGATTCCGATTATCAACTGTCCAACGCGTCGAACCAGAAATATTTATCCAACAAAAGACGGCGAAGCGGATAAATACATGACTCAGGCAACCGACCATTCGTTTGTCGGTCTGAAAGGACAGAACGCGGCTTCAATTCAGTATGTAAAACAGGTTGTAGAATGTATCAAAGGCGACTATGCCACAAACGCCGGCACTTTTGGACACGACATCGCGGGAAGCGGATTGCCGTCCATGGTCAACGCCCACTCGTATAAATACAAGGAAGGATATACGCTGCGAGACTACTCCATGAAATATGTAACTGACAGTACAGATAAAACCGGCGGTCTGAACGGTATTACCTTCTTGTTCAGCGAGGTAACGCTGGACGAAGTAGAAGACGGATTGGCGAACACGTATATGGTTGGCGAGAAATACCTCAATACCAACAAGTACATTGTTGACAACAACGACAGCAACGGCGACAACGAATCCGCATACGACGGCGCTGACAACGATAACCAGCGCATTGCCAGCGGCGGTCCTGGACAAGACAGAAAAGGCACTGACTGGACAGAGCCGTTTGGGTCCGCTCACGCTATTTCATTCAACATGGCATTTTGCGACGGGTCGGTCAGACGAGTTAATTACAACATTAACACGACGATTCATACCAATCTTTGCAACCGCCGCGATGGCAACAAGATCGAAGACTGGACTGCTATTAGCGACTAATTGAGCTTCTAGTTTCTAGCTTCTAGCCTCTAGCTTGTTGATTTGAGATTCCAACCGTAACGGTCTGAACTACGATTTCACAAGCTAATGGCTAAAAGCTGGCAACTAGCGGCTAATTCAGCTTTGATACAGATTCTCGTAGGCGGAAACCATCGTTTCCAGATCGAACTTTTGATGAATCGTCTCCCGGGCGTTGGAGACGATTTTTTCTTTTAGCCCCGGAATTTCCAACAGATGGGTCGTCCAGCGGGCGAATCCGGGAATGTCGTTGGGATCAACCAGAAAACCGTTTTCTTCGTGCGTTATGAATTCTTCAACGGCGGGAATTTGAGCGCTGACCGTCGGGACTCCTAACGCCATGGCTTCCAAAACGGCGTTGGGCTGTCCTTCGTACAAGCTGCTCAGCCAAAGAGCGTCTGCGGCGCGGAGAATCCGAGGGACGTCGCTGCGAGCGCCGAGGAAATGAACGTATTCTTCCGATTGGTACAGCTGCCGATAGCGCATGAGCCGGTTCCTCTGCGGACCGTCGCCAATAATCAGCAGATGAGAGTCCGGATGCATGCGGCGCATGACGTCCATTGACCAAATCGCCCATTTGAGCCGTTTTTGATGCCACAATCGGGCGACGCAGGCGATTACATACGCGGTCGGCTTCAGCCCGAATTCGCTCAAGATGTCCGCCCGGGATTCTCGCCCGGCTTGGTCGATAAGTTTATTGACGTCTACGCCGTTGGGAATGAACACGTACCCGTTTTTCTCGAACGATTTCGTGTTGGTTGTAACAGCGGTCGAAAACCGGTTGAGAACAGAGTCGATAAGTTCAAAGGGTTTTGACTTCCACGGATTGAGACAGCGTTCGTTCCCGTAAATTTTGGGAACGCCGCAGAGTTTCGCCGCCGCTCTGCCGTAACAGTTGGGCGCAAAAAGCCACGTATGCGCCACGTCCGGACGAATGTCTGATATGACGTCGCAGAGCCGAATAAACGCCAACGGGTCGACCTTAAAACGTTTCCCAATGCAATGGACTTTCACGCCGCCGTCGAGCAGTTCGTCCGACAGCGGTTTGTTACAATCTCGCAACTCGCAACTCGCAACTCGCAACTTTACTTGGTTTAGCAGAGCAACGTGGACGTCGTGTCCGCGGCGCGCCAACCCCAAAGACAGATTGACGCATTGCCGTTCCGCTCCCCCGCGAGCCATGTTGGGAATAATCTGAAGAATCTTCATCGTTTGCGTTTGCCGCTCAACGCGGCTCATAGGCGATTACGCCAATTCTTCCAGCTTTGAAATCAGTCTGTTTTTGGACTGCATTCCGGCTAAACGATCCTTGACTTCGCCGCCTTTGAAAAACAGAATGGCAGGAACGCTGGCAATGCCGTATTTGGCGGCAATCGCCTGGGCGTCATCAACGTTGAGCTTGCAGACTTTAACGCCAGGACGCTGTTCGTCGGCAATCTGATCTACAACCGGAATGAGCATGCGGCACGGTCCGCACCAGGTCGCCCAGAAGTCAACCATGACGAGGTCTTGCGATTCCAAAACTTCGGACGCGAAATTCTGTTCGTTCAGTTCTGTAATGTTTTCGGACATGAGAATAATTCCTTTTCTCGGGGATAAAATGTGGAGGGAACCGCTGCCGGCTCAACGGAACTCCGTTTGAACTGACAGCGAATAATATTCATTTATAATTATACGGCTAGAGAAAACCCTGTCAAGCCCGGCAGGCGGGGAGGCGCCGAGGCAATAGGCAGTAGGCAGTAGGCAGTAGGCAATAGTTTTTAAATTCGCCTTCGGCGAATAACTATTCCCTACACCCTATTCCCTACTCCCCACTCCCTATTCCCTACTTGCAATTTATCTCCGTTTTCGCTATAATCCACAGTAGAACAGTTCTTTAAACGTTAGCCAATTTTACAAGACCATGTATATATTAGCGTTAGATCAGGGCACGACCAGTTCGCGCGCCATTGTTTTTGATTCCTGCGGGAAGATTGTTTCCTCCGCTCAGAAGGAGTTCACGCAGTATTTTCCTCAGCCAGGCTGGGTGGAACATGACCCGATGGAGATTTGGGAGAGTCAGCTGGAAACGGCAAAGCAGGCTCTGGAACGGGGAAACGTCAAGCCGGGCGACGAGCTGGCGATTGGAATTGCCAACCAGCGAGAAACGACAATCGTTTGGGACGCGGCAACCGGAAAGCCGATTTGTCCTGCTATCGTCTGGCAGGATCGCCGAACGAGCGACCTGTGTGACAGGATTCGTCAGGACGGCGCGACGGAAATGATTCGTCAGAAAACGGGATTGATTCTCGACGCCTATTTTTCTGCCTCGAAGATACGCTGGATTCTGGATAACGTCCCCGGCGCTCGCGATCGCGCCAATCGGGGCGAGCTGCGATTCGGAACGGTCGACTCTTGGCTGATCTGGAATCTGACCGGCGGGCGGAAGCATGTAACAGATGTCTCGAATGCGTCCCGGACGCTGCTGTTTAATATCCATACGCTCTGTTGG
>JAZMZV010000152.1:0-28099 GCA_045586185.1 Thermoguttaceae bacterium
CTGTTTACAGAACGAAAAAAGGTGGTATTATTCATAACGCCATATAGAGAAGCGCTTGAACGCTCTCTATATTGGCATTGTACAGATTTTATGAAATTTGTCTATATCAGTTTCCTGTAAATTTTCTTTTTCTGAAAAAGAAAATTATTATTCACTGCGCCTTTAGCAGGTCATGCCGCCGTCGACCGCCAAAACCTGTCCGGTAATGTACGACGCAGCCGGCGAAGCGAGGAACAGAACCGCGTTGGCAATGTCCTGCGGCTGCCCGACTTTTTTCATCGGGATTGTCTGCTTGGCGATGTCCAATCCAACTTCTCCCAACGCGGCGGTCATGTCTGTCTGCATGAAACCGGGCGCGATGGCGTTGCAGGTTACGCCGCGCTTGGCGATTTCCTTGGCAACCGTTGCAGTGAAGCCGATAATGCCCGCCTTGGACGCAGAATAGTTCGCCTGACCAGGATTGCCCATCAAGCCGGAAACGCTGGAAATGTTGATGATTTTGCCCTTGCGTTTGCTGATCATCAAACGGGAAATCGCGCGCGTAAAGAGGAACGTTCCCTTGAGGTTGATATTGAGAACGGCGTCCCAGTCTTCGTCTTCCATTTGCATCAGCAGCTTGTCGCGCGTAATGCCGGCGTTGTTGACCAGGATGTCGACAAATCCCCATTTTGCAATGATCGCATCAATGGTAGCGGCGACGGCAGCCGGATCGGCGACGTTGCAAACGTACGCGTCCGCTTCGCCTCCGGCGGAACGAATGAATTCAACCGTTTCGTTGAGTTTCGCTTCGTTGGTGCCGATACAGGCAACTCCTGCCCCGTTAGCCGCCAGGGTAATGGCAATTGCTCGCCCCAGACCTCGCGTCGCTCCAGTTACAAGAGCTTTCTGTCCTGATAAATCTACCGTAATGGGTGATGGATTGTCCATAATTGAATTCCTTTCAAATGATAGTTATGAGAACTACTAAAATGTAATGCGATTTGTTAAGCCTCCTGCCTCAGCAGTCAATTTTCTTGCACGGCGTTTTGCGGTTGATGCGTTTCATAAGGCTTGTCAGGACGCGGCCGGGACCAATTTCATAGAATTGATCAAAACCGTCTTCCAAAGCCTTGCGAATAAGATCTTCCCAATAAACAGACGACAAAACCTGTTTGACCAAAATCGCCTTGATTTCTTCCGGATCGGTATGCGGCTGAAAATCGACGTTAGAATAAACCGGAATGCGCGGCGTTTGCATCTTGACGCCTTCCAGAGCCGCCGCCAGTTTTTCGTCTGCCGGTTTCATCATTTGGGTGTGAAACGCGCCGGCAACCGCCAACGCGGTCGCTTTCATCGCGCCAAACGATTCCGCCAATTCTTCGGCATGCTGACACGCAGGTTTCGTTCCAGACAAAACGATGTTGCCCGGACAAAGGAAATTCGCCTCTTTGAGCGTTTCGCCCGGCATGTCCTCCAAAACTTTAGCGCAAAGCTCCGAGACCTTCTCTCGTTCCAGCCCCATAATGCTGACCATGCCGCCCGCAGCAGCGTCTGCGGACGCCTGCATGGCTTCGCCGCGCTTTTGAACCAATTTCAATCCTTCCTCAAACGTCATGGCGCCGGCAAATGCCAAAGCCGTGTATTCGCCCAGACTTAAACCAGCCGCTGCTGAACAGTTTTCTACGGCTTCAGGTTCCGTCTCTTTGAGAACTTCCAGAGCGGCAAAGGACGCTGTAAAAATCGCGGGCTGAGAAATAATTGTGCTGTCCAGCTTTTCAACCGGACCGTGAAGACAAATCTCTGACAGATCGTACCCTAAAATATCGTTAGCTTGACGAAACAGCTCTTGAACGCGAGGATTGGAAGACAACAGTTCTCCGCACATGCCAACGCTTTGAGCTCCCTGTCCTGGAAATAAAAATGCAATTTTACTCATTATTAAATAATTGTTAAAGGCGATTTCAAATGATTAACGTCGGTTAACGTCGATTTATCCATTTTCGATTATTGGTAACTATTTCCTAGCATACCCTTTTTGCTCAAAAATTCAAGACCGTTTTATCAGTATATTTGATAAATATATAAAAAAACGCGAGAAAGTTATAACCCCTCGCGTTTTTTAACAGTGAATTGTATATATTATTATTTCTTTTCTTCTTCAGAAATTTTGCGTCCCATGTATGTGCCGCAGTTAGGGCAAACTACGTGAGTCGGAACAGCCTGACGGCATTCCGGGCAAATGGAAAGCTGAATAGGGGATTTGCCGTCGTGCGAACGACGAATGCCAGTGCGATGATTGGAATGTTTTCTCTTGGGGACTGCCATTTTTTACTCCTTTGAGTTCTTGTATGTTAAATCGATTTCCCCGAAACGGAGAAAAATTATTTTACTCTAATCTGTACGGAAAACGCAAACTTTTCCCTACAGAAAAAACTTGAATAAATATAATATTGATTTTTCCCGTTTTGTCAAGGGGCGGTCTGGGAAATTTTCCCATAAAAATACAATTAAGCGCTCAAAACTACTCTCTCAGACCGACCACCTCTCTGCTGGCGCTCCCGTATTTCTGCTTTAGATCTCTGGCGGCGTCGTAGGCTTCCTTTCTGAGTTCATTGGATAAATTCTTTCTATCGCAATAAATTTTAAGGGAATTGAACAGCCCTTGCGCTTTGTTTTTAATCGCAGTCTGATTCATTTTATTGACGCCGGACTCGAAATCGGCAATATTCAGCAGAATCGCGGATAAATCTTTGACGTTCTTGTCCGTGGAAAGCGTTTTGACAACGTCTGCCAGAGCGCGTTCCTGGTTCATGCCCTTAACTGAACGATTGAGTTTGTCTATTGAAACGTACGCTTTAGCCGGGTCAGTTTTTGCCAAATCGAGAAGACGAATTATTTCGTCATTAAGATAGTTGTCAAGAGTTTTGAGAGCGGTTTGCGCTTCTAAATTGTTGTTGGACTGAGCCGCTTTGTGAAGTTGTTGATAGTTCGCCAGCCAAGGATTGCCAGGAATAAACATTGACAATGCCATCTTTTGGAATTTACCCAGATCGGAATCAGCAAAGGGATGTTTCAATCCGCCGGGAACGTCTGAAGAGTTCATGGCGTTGAGAACTCCGGTTTTTTGCATAACCATCGCTTCCTGAATCAAAGACGGAATTCTATTGACGATTACCGTCGGATGCCCTTCTGCCACTATATTTCCTGTTACATCAAAAAGAAAAGCGCGAGGAATGCTGGTAATGCTATGATTGATCGGCAAATCCAGATGTTGATAAACCGGGAAAGTTATGCCAGCGTCTTTAAGAAACTTTTCTGTATCGGGAGAATACTGCTGAATGTGATTCCCGATAATACAAAACAGACCAGTTTTACCCAGGCGGTTGTACATCTCCTGAAGATGAGGCATTGACTGACGGCAAGGTCCGCAGCGCGTTCCCCAGTATTCAACTAACACGACTTTTCCACGAAGCTCATCCGGAGTTATTTTGGGACCGCAAATCTGCTGCGCGCTTTCAATCCCTGCAAATGGAGACGATAACGTCTCCTGCGCCTGAACGCTCATACTTAATGTGACAGATAATACTGCCGCCATAGCGTTCATAATAATTTTGATAGATTTCATAACAGCTAAGATGGGACAAAAGGGTAAAGCGTGTGTTTTTAACTAAACAGAGATTATAGTAAAAATAAGAAAAATGAAAAGGCGCTGGAGTAAAAAATTTTTAAAATTTTTTCTCCAACGCCAAAGCTGCTTATCTAAGTGTTTTTTAGAGAATAATTTCTGAATAAGAATTATTTCTGAATAAACAGGATAACGCTGCGCGGTTCAAGAGGAAGCGCTTTACGCTGCTGTTTAACCCTTACTGCTTGCTCCGTATTTTTGTTTTAACTCTCTGGCGGCGTCAAATGCTTCTTTTTTAAGTTCTTTGGATAAATTTTTTCTATCACAATAGGTTTTAAGGGAATTGAAGAGCCCCTGTGCTTTGCTTTTGGCAGCAGCGGGCTTCATCTGACTGACGTTAGACTCGAAATCGGCGATATTGAGCAGTATCGCTGATAAGTCCTTTACGTTCTTGTCAGCAGAAAGCGTTTTGAGAACGTCCGCCAAGGCGCGTTCCTGATTCATCCCTTTAACTGAGCGGCTGAGCCTGTCAATCGAAACGTACGCTTTCGCCGGATCTGTTTTTGCCAAATCAAGCAGACGGAGAATTTCGTCATTAAGATAGCTGTCGAGAGTTTCCAACGCGGTTTGCGCTTCTACATTGTCGCTGGATTCCGCCGCCTTTTGCAGCTTTTTATAGTTTGCCAACCATGGTTTACCGGGCATGAACATAGCCAAAGCCGTTTTTTGAAACTTTCCCAAATCGGAATCGGCAAAAGGATGTTTTAATCCGCCGGGAACGCTGGAAGAGTCCATGGCGCTGAGAATCCCTGATTTTTTCATCACGACCGCTTCCTTAAGCAGCGCGGGAACTTTGTTGGCAACTTCCATCGGGGCGCCATCAGCTACAACATTCCCGGTAACGTCAAACAGGAAAGCGTGCGGGATGCCGGAAAAATCCCGGTTAACCGGCAAGCTCAGATGTTGATATACAGGAAAAGTAATTCCTCTTTCTTTAAGGAACTTGTCGGTATCGGGCGTGTACTCCTGAACGTGGTTCCCGATAACGCAAAACATCCCGGTCTTGCCCAACTGAGCGTACATTTCCTGAAGATGCGGCATCGACTGTCGACACGGACCGCAATTCGTTCCCCAGTATTCAACGAAAACGACTTTTCCCCGGAGCATATCTGGAGAAATTTTAGGTCCGCATATTTGCTCAGCGCTGGCAATGTCAGCAAACGGAGATTCCTTTTGCGCCTGAGCTCTCGTGGAAACCAGGGTCAAAACAATCGCTGTAATAACAACCAAAAAAGCATTAATGTTTTTCATACGATTTTGAGCAGAGTTAATTAAAAAAGATTAATTCCATGTTTCCCTCCAATATATATTATATCCAAAATATTTATTTGTGAAGGAAGCAGAAGAAAAAATTTGCTTTTTTCTTCTGCCTTGAACGCTTATGGTTGTTATAAGGTTTGTCAGAGTAATGCCTTGCTCGTTACAGAATAACTACTTCTGAATAAACAGCATAACGCCGCGTTTATTGGAAATGAGAATGTCGGGCTTGCCGTCTCCGTTGACGTCGTTGACGTCAAAATCGGTCGCGACGCCGCTGGCGCCGTCGATGAGGTGGCGAACCCACTTGACCTTTTCCGGCGTGCATTTGTTTTCGTACCAGATCAATTCCGCCGGGAGGAACGCGCCTGGATCGTGTCCGCCGTGAGCCATCCAGCGCTTACCCGTAACGATGTCCAGCTTGCCGTCGCCGTTCATGTCAACCATCTTTGTAGAGTGATACTGGGAATTGATTTTGTCGTCCGGGTCTTCGATAACGATTCTGTCCCAGCCGCCGTCTTTGTTTTGCTTGAACATCCAGATTCCGAAATTGTGAGCGGACGTCGAAAAGATTTCCGCCTTGCCGTCGCCGTCGAAGTCAGCAACCTGCATGTGTGAGCATTCCGGACCGAAATCGGCTTTGACTTCTTCCCATTTGGCGCCGCTTGTCAACCCCTCTTTGGGCTGAAGGAAGTACCCAAACGGAGTAACGATGTCCGGGCGGCCGTCTCCGTTGACGTCCCCGATTCCGAAGCCGTGAGAATAATGTCCCGCCGCCGGATGATCGAGTTCCGAGACGTCAATTCGCGTCCACGGCTGAGCCGGGTCGTCGCCCGCTTTGAAAATCGCAACGCGCCGCTGGGGGCTGTTGGTATTGTTGACGTCGGGATTCCAGCCGCCGACAATTTCCACGATGCCGTCGCCGTCCATATCCAGCGCGACGGGGCTTTCGTTATTGAGGACGTCGGTAATCTTGTACTCTTTCCATTCAACGCCGTTTGCCGCGTCTTTGCCGGGATTGGCGTACCAGTACTGCGTCTTGCCAGGCCACGGGAGACGAATGAAATCGACGAATCCGTCTTTGTTGACGTCTGCTGCCGCAGCGCCAAAAACGGTACTGTAGTTTTGCCACTGGTATTCAGAATAGCTCTTGCCGTTAAACGGAACAGGCTTCCAGTCCGGCGCAGCGTAATACAGTTCTCCAACGCCCAGGTCGGGCTTGCCGTCGTTGTTGTAGTCGGCAATTGCCGCGCCTTCAGATCGAAAAACCGGGTCGACGTCAACGCGTTCGAACGTCAAATAATCAGCCGCAAAAAGCGAAGACGCCGATAACGTCAACGCCAAAAACAGGATTCGTTTCATGTTGTCTCCTTGTGAATAGGGTAGGGATTAGGGAGTAGGGAATAGGGAGTAGGTATGATGGTTTCCCCATAACGTTTTTATGAATTATAAAATAATATTGTCAGAAATACAATAGGGGGGCTTGAGATTCGTATAATTAAATGTAAAATAGATGTTAGTTGCGAGTGGCGAGTTGCGAGTTGCGAGAATTTTTTGTGAGACGCTCTGCGTAATTCCGCATTCCGAATTCCTAATTCCGAATTAAAATACTCCCCATTCCCTATTCCCTACTCCCTATTCCCTACTCCCTAACACAATGCAAATAGTACGTACAACCTCAGAAATGGCGGCTCTTGCCGCTCAATGGCGAAAAGAAAATAAAACCGTCGGGCTTGTCCCGACAATGGGCGCCCTTCATGCGGGGCACATCAGCCTCGTTGACTTCGCAAAGGCGGAATGCGACATTGCCGTTGCGTCCGTATTTGTCAACCCGTCTCAGTTCGGACCGAACGAGGATTTCGACAAGTACCCGCGTACGGAAGCGGCTGATATCGAAAAGCTCGAAGCGGCGCACTGCGACGTCGCGTTTATTCCGTCTCCGGCAGAAATGTATCCGGAAGGATTCTGCACCTGGGTCAACGTTACAGCCGCCCCGGCAGACCGCTTGGAAGGCAAACTCCGCCCGATTCATTTTCAGGGCGTTGCGACAGTCGTTTTGAAATTGTTCAACCTCACTCAGGCGACAAAGTCCTATTTCGGGCAGAAAGACTTCCAGCAGGTTCAGGTCGTCAAACGGATGGTAAATGACCTCAACGTACCGGTTGAAATCGTGCGCTGTCCCATCGTTCGCGAACCGGAAGGACTGGCGATCAGCAGCCGAAACCGTTACATGTCAGAAGCGGAAACCGAGGAAGCCCTCTGTTTAAGCCGCGCTCTGAAAAAGGCGAAAGAACTGGCTTCCACCGGAGAATACACCGTCGCTCAAATTGCAGACGCCATGAGAGAGATCGTTTCCGAGCCGAAAGACGCCAGCGTCGATTACGCGATTCTGGTTGAAGGCGAAAACCTCGACCCGGTTCCGGAAACAGACGTCGTCAAGCCGGAACTCTGGCAGGACAAAGAACTCGTCGCCCTGCTGGCGGTTAGAATCGGAACAACAAGACTCATCGACAATGAGGTTTTGCTATAACAGTTGCGAGTTGCGAGTAGCGAGTTGCGAGAATATTTCGTGAGGCGCTTTGCGTAATTACTAATTACTCATTACTAATTACTAATTCAATTGCCATGTCCGAATTACTTACAGCCGAACAGATTCAACCGGTAAAAGAAAAAATCGACCGTCTTCAGGACGAACTCAACCGAGTTTTGCTGGGGCGTCCGGAACTGCATAAACTGGTTTTGATTGGAATTTTCAGCCGAGGGCATATTCTGCTCGAAGGCGTGCCCGGCGTCGGGAAAACCGCGCTCATTCAGGCGTTGGGAACGCTGCTGGGACTGAAGTTCAATCGCGTTCAGTTCACGCCAGACCTCATGCCGGGCGACATCACCGGGTCGCATCTGTTGCAGGATACGCCGTCGGGAAAACGGGAGATGGTCTTTCAGGAAGGACCCGTTTTTACGAACATCTTGCTGGCGGACGAAATCAACCGCGCTTCGCCCAAGACGCAGTCTGCTTTGCTGGAAGCGATGCAGGAACGGCGCGTAACCGCTTTCGGACAGACCCGTCCGCTGCCGGAGCCGTTTTTCGTCCTGGCAAGCCAAAACCCGATAGAACTGGAAGGAACGTACCCGCTGCCGGAAGCGCAGTTAGACCGATTCCTGTTCAAGCTGCACGTTGCGTCGCCGTCTGCCAAGACGTTAGAGGAGATTATTACGTCTCGACGTCACGGCGTTCCGCCAACGGCTGAATTTATTTTCTCGGCAAGCGAGCTGGAAAAGGCGTTTGCTTTGTTGAGAAACGTCTTTCTGCCGCCTGCTGTGGCGAAGTACATTTCTCAGGTTGTAGCGGCAACGCACCCGGATTCTCCCGACGCGCCGGAACTGGTCAAGCAGTACGTAACGTTCGGGGCGTCGCCCAGAGCCGCGATTGGAATTGCCGAGTCCGCCCGCGCCGCCGCGCTGCTGGATGGACGTCCCGCTTGCGGTTTCCAGGACGTGAAGTACGTTGCGCCCGCCGCGCTGAACCATCGAATGATTCTGTCCTATAAGGCAAAGCTTGACGGCGTTGGCGCTGACGCGATTATTCAAAGCCTGCTCGATTCCGTCGATAAAACGATACTCGAAGAGTAACAGACGATTTTTTTAATTGATATGGAAAAGATTACCCTGCAAACTCAAGACCTGACTGACCGAAATATCGATAAACTTGCAGAGCTTTTTCCAAATTGCGTTACAGAATCGCGAGGCGAAAACGGAGAGCTAAAAAAAACGGTAAACTTTGACGTTCTCAAACAAATGCTTTCTCACGACGTCATTGATGGCGATGAGACATACGAGTTCACCTGGGTCGGGAAAAAAGCCGCTGCAGCAGAGGCGTTCAAACCGATAAATAAAACTCTGCGCCCCTGTCCGGAAGTAAGCATCGATTGGGACATCACGCAAAATCTGTACATCGAAGGCGACAATTTGGACGCCTTAAAGCTCTTGCGGGAAAAATATTTCAATAATCACAAGATTATTTACATCGACCCGCCGTACAATACGGGCAACGACTTCATCTACAAAGACAATTTCCGCATGTCCGAAAAGGACTGGGAAGAAAAAACAGGGGTAAAAGCTGAAAAAAGAAAACGGCAATCGGAGAAAAAACTCGACTGCAGCCGGATTCATTCCGACTGGCTCTCGATGATCTATTCCCGGCTTCTAATCGCCAGAGATTTTCTGACCGACGACGGCGTCATTTTCATTTCCATCGACGACAACGAAATTGACAATCTGAAAAAAATTTGCGAAGAAGTTTTTGGAGCGTCCAATTTTGTTTGCACGTTTATTTGGAATACGAAAAAAGCGGCTCAAGGCATGGCGACGGCGAACATGGTTGTAACAAATCATGAATACATTCTGGTCTACGCAAAAGAAAAATCAAACTTCCGATTTCAGGGGCTTGACCGGGATGAAAACAACGGCTTTTCCAATCCGGACAACGACCCCCGAGGGCTTTGGAAAAGGCAGTATTTACAGCGTCTGGGGCAAGGGTTGCCGGTTCGGACTATTGTCGATCCGGCTACTGGAAATGCGTTCAGTTTTGAAACCCCGTATACGCAGGAGAAGCTTGAACGCTGGATTCAGGAGGGGCGAATCATTTTCCCTTCGGATACGTCCAAATATCCGGCTCGAAAAGAGTTCCTGTCAGAATACGCCCATAAACAGCAGCTGGTAACGTCTTTGGGACTGTTTGCAACCAAGGCGACAACAGAGAAGCTGTACGCCCTTTTCGACGGAAAGAAGGTTTTTAACAACCCAAAACCGGACACGCTGATTCAGTTTTTAGTTGGACAGACCGCACAAGACGCCCTCGTTCTCGACTTCTTTTCCGGTTCCGCGACAACGGCGCACGCGGTTATGCAGCTTAACGCTCAAGACGGCGGAAAGCGGAGCTTTATCATGGTTCAGCTTCCTGAAGAATGTGACATAAACAGCGAAGCGTACAAAGCGGGCTATAAAACCATCTGCGATATTGGCAAAGAACGAATTCGCCGGGCGGGAGCGCTGATAAAAGAATCTGTAAAACCCAACGAATCATCGTTGGATACTGGCTTTCGCGTATACAAAATTATTGACGACAATACGCAAGAAGCCAGTTCTGACCTTTGAAGAATAAATCCAAAAGAGCGTTAATCCCTACTTCTTCTCTCCCCGCAGAGGGATTTTCGCTCGAACGGCTTTGACGACGCACGGCGGCAGGAAGCGTTCGAGTTCCTCGTTTCTTGCCAGATGGGCGATTTGCTTAATCAACGAGCTGGAAACGTGAGCCAGTTCTCCGTCGGCAATCATCATCAGCGTTTCCACGTCGGGAGAAAGACGGCGGTTTGCCATCATCATCGTCAATTCAGCAGGGATGTCGGTAATAGGACGGACGCCGCGGATCATAATCTTCGCCCCGCAATCGCGGACAAAATCGACTGCCAAGCCGTGAAAAATCTGGATTTCCAGATTGGTTATGTTTTTCGTCGATTTCAAAATCAGCTTTTTGCGCTCTTCCGGAGTGAATAAAGCGGTTTTATCGGCGTTGTCGCCAATGCCGACGATTAAATGGTCAAACAGGCGCGAGGCGCGCTTGATAATGTCCAAATGTCCCAGCGTGATGGGGTCAAAAGAACCGGGATATACCGCTTTTATTATTGGTTGCGTCATTTTTCTCTCCAAAATTCCTTTTTTTCGCAATTCCCCTCTGGAATTCCTGAAAAATGGTATTATAATATATTTAGAAAATTATAAAAGGGCGAGCGCCGATTATAATTCGTAATTTGTAATGCGTTATTCGTAATGGACGCATCGCGCCTCAATAATTTGTAATTCAGAGTTTAATATTTTCCTAATCTCGCAAATAATTACTATGGCAAAAAAACTTTGTTTAGCAAGCGTTATAATTTGCTTGTTGGTTTTTATCCTGTTTGTTGTCGACATTAGCGTCGGAATTCCATTTTCCCGCGCCAGCATTGTCATGGATATCGTTATGATGGTTTCATCGCTGACAATCCTTGTTTTAAGCTGGCTTACGTTCCGAGAACAGGACAAATAGCAATTCGGAATTAGGAATTCGGAATTACGCAAAGCGCAGCGCTCGAAGATAATTCCTAATTCCGCATTCCGCATTCCGAATTACGCATTATCGCCTCAACCAGCCCTTCCATCGTATAGGGTTCGGCAATAGCGGCAACTGGAAACCCGTTTTTTTCAACGACAGCGGCTGTTATTGGGCTTATACAAGCAATTTTTGCCTTGCGAAGAGCGTCTCCCAGCATGTTGATTGTAGACTGCGCTATGGCAGAACTGGTCAGAACGACCCAGTCAATCATGCCGGATTTCAGTTTTCCCACGATTTCCGGATTGGGTTTGAGTACGTCTTCGCTTTTATAGATTACAATTTGCGTCGTTTCAATTC
This sequence comes from Thermoguttaceae bacterium, assembly GCA_045586185.1. Classification (GTDB taxonomy): domain Bacteria; phylum Planctomycetota; class Planctomycetia; order Pirellulales; family Thermoguttaceae; genus RUG11551. The sequence goes on from JAZMZV010000152.1 coordinate 11,367, forward strand.
CAACGCTTTCCAGTTGTGGTTTGAGAACGTCCCGACCTCGGCTGGCGCGGAAAAGCAGCGCTTTTACAGGCTTTTGGTCATGCGTCTGCTTTTGAACGTCGGCAATAATCGCGGCGGCAAGATTTTCCGCCCGGTATTCGTCAGGAACAATTTGAACGGACGCGCCCTGCCGTTCCAGTTCCTTAGCCGTCGACGCTCCAACTGCGGCAACAGAACAGGATTTAAGCGCTTCAACGCCATAACCGAGTTCCGCCAGACGGCTTAAAAACATATTCACGCCGTTTGCGCTGGAAAAAACGACATACGAATATTCCTCCAATCGCGTTATAGCGTCGTCAACTTCCGCCCAGGAATCCGGCGGCAAAATTTTTATCGCCGGCTGGAATACAACCTCAGCGCCCTGCTCTTCCAGCAAAAGCTGAAGTTTATCCGCCTGTCCTTCTGGACGAGTTACCAAAACGCGAACATTGGACAAACGATTTAAGTCGGGAATATTAGACATAATAGGAAATTTATTTTTCAAAGAAACTTATAAAAGTCCCAGAACCTTCGTTAGGGGGTTCTCGACAAAATGACTTTTTTATATTATAATATAATTTTTCAAAAGATAAAGGAAGACCTTTTACGGGGGGCGGGTATTACCCGCCTAAAAACAATCAACTTTTGATAACGCGGACAATGTCCGCTCCCCAGAAACTTAATTTATCGCCATGTCAGACAGTAACAACGATTTATCAAAAGAAATTAACGAAGATCCGGGCTCTAATCCTCAAGACGATAAAGTCAAGGAAAATCCCTTTGCAATGACCGATGCCAAACGTCGTCGTCTGGAACAATTGTTCGATCACGCAACGATTCAGTTCAATCAAAAGAACTACGATTACGCTTCAGACTTGTACATTCAGTGCATCGCCTCTGACCCGGGCAACATGACCTACGTTCAGGCGTATCTGGAAAACCTTCGCAAAAAGTACAATAACAACAGAAAAGGCGATCCGATGGGCTTCTTCAAAATCGGAACGCCTCGAAAAGCCGCCAAAAAAGCTCTTGGAGCAAAAGATTATCAAAAAGCTTTTGAAAACGGTTTACAGGCTCTGCGCGTCAACCCGTGGGACGTTCAAACGTTGACAATTCTTTGGGAAACGTGCATTGAACTGGGATTCACCGAAACGCCTTTGGCGTACATGAAAATCGCTCTGGAAGGGAACCCGAAAGATATTGGCGTCAACAAATCTTTGGCAAACGTTTTGAAGTCACTCCATCGATTTAACGAAGCGATTTCCTGCTGGCGTCGAATTGAACAGTGTTTTCCAAACGGAAACGAAGAAGCGGCTCGCAACATTACAGAGCTTATTGTCGCCAAAAACCGGTATGAAACAGGCGGTCGAAACAACGAAGACAAACGAACTGCCGCCACAGTCGAAACGACCAGTTCCAGCGGCGAAAAGGTTCAGATGTCTCAGGAAGACTTCCTCAAAAACAAAATCAAGGAACGTCCAAAAGAGGCGGCTCGCTATATCGCTCTGGCAGACTACTACATCGCTCTGGAACAGTTCGACAAAGCCGAAGCCACTCTTACAGACGCCGTCAAGCAAACAGGCGAAACGGAAAACCGCGATCTGTTGGACAAGCTGGAAGACTCTGCTTTGCGTAACCTGCGTCAAAAGCTGGTGGAAATCGAACGTTCCAAGGGCAAGAATTCCGAGGAATGGAAAAAGATGCGTATGGATCTCAACACTCGAGAACTGGACGTCTGGAAGGGACGCTGCGAACGCTATCCCAACAACCTGGCGTTCAAGTACGAGTTGGGGCTTCGATACAAAATCAACGGCGATTACAACAACGCCATTATGCAGTTCCAGCCCGCTCAAAACGAGCCGCGCCGTAAAGGCGTCTGCTGTCTTCAGCTGGGAATGTGCTTCCAGGCGATCAAACAGTATCAGATGGCAATTGCCTCTTACGATCAGGCAATCGAAAACATTCCAGACCGCGACGCGGAAAACAAAAAACGCGCATATTACGAAGCTGGACGTCTTACATTAGGGTTAAAACAACTCGAGCTGGCAGAAAAATACTTAAAATTGCTCGCTGGGATGGATTTTAACTATAAAGATGTCGCCTCCCTCCTTGACAAATTGGAAGAATTGCGCAATAATATGAACTCATAATTTTAGAACTTCGTGGTAAGTCATAAGTGGTAAGTTGTGAGGACGCAAGCGTTGTTCCCACTGACCACTTAATACTAACCACTTACCACTTACCACTAACAACCATTTATAATTAAACTATGCCGAATCTGAAAAGCGCTAAAAAAGACCTGCGTCAGAATAAAGTCCGACGCGCCCGCAACCTGTCCGCCAAACGTGAACTGCGAACCTACATTCGCAAATTCCGCGAAGCGTGCGCCGCTGGCAATGTAGAAGAAGCAACTGCAGCATTGCCCAAAACGTTCCAGAAGCTGGATCGCGCCGCCGCCTCCAAACTCATTCACAAAAACACGGCTTCCCGTCTGAAGTCCCGTTTGGCGCAGCGTTTGCACAAAGTCGAAACTGCCGCTAAATAAACCGACTTTTTATCAGCTCCGCACACACAAAGACGACAACTCTCTTGTCCGTCTTGCTGTGTTATGGAATTGCGACTGCTGGATTTATTGAACAGGATAAATCCAGCAGTTGTGTATTTTAAATTGGAACTCTATTCCCTGCTGTTTTGAGCTGAAATTGCATTCTATTCAAATAGGAAGCAGAAAAACAGGGAACGTCTCGTTTGAATATCAATAGTATCGAAGCGGATATTCTGCGTTCGGAATCGCCCACGGATTGACAGCGGACGACGTTTTGGGCTCTATAACCGCCGCGTTGTTTGACGGCTCGTTGGGCATCGGAGAGCTCGTCGCTGGCGGGGGTACTGACAAAGCGGATCCAACTGCCGCCTCTGCCGGTGAGGGGTTTGACTTTACAAATCGAGACAACGCTGGCATTTCATCCATGTCGGGCGAAATCGGCTCAGATGCCGTCTCTCTTGCAGGAACGATTACCATCGGTGCAGGCGCGGGAATAACAGCGGGAAGCGGTTCTTCACGAACTGTTTTCATTTCCGATTTCGGCTCTTCGTCAGCGTCCGTCTTGATTTCAGATCGCGGCACTTCGTCTTTTGGCGTTTCCAACTCTTTTGGCAATTTCTTATCCGGTTCTTTCGGAGACGTTTCGTTCGTCGGATTGACAACATCGTTGGACTTTTCCTCATCGTTGGGCGTTTCCTCTGAAACGGGAAGTTTAACCAACCGGATTTGCAGCTTTTCGTCCGCCGGCAAGTCGATTCGTATAACGATTTGTTTGCTTACAGAAGGGGCTTCAACTTTGACCTGTTTATCATCGGCATGATCCGGCGTCTTTTCAACCATCGGCGTCTGTTTGCAGCTTTCCGTTCCGAGATGTCGGCGCGCCAGTTCCGTTTTGATTTTATCGCAGCCTGAAAAAACAACCATTAAAACGCTCAATACAACAATTACAGCGATTCGCCGCATGATTTATTCTCCTGTAATATTTAAATTTGGAATAGACAGCAAAACATACTACAGAAGTATTATACGCGCTCAAGACAAGAGGACGCGGCAGACGTTTAGCGCTTTACGCTTTTTCGGCGCTCCGCCAACGCGTGATAGAACAAAATACCAGCTGTTACAGAAACGTTCAGACTGTCGGCAATTCCGTTCATGGGAAGATAAATCGGCTGAGCGTTTGAACCACGCCAGGCGGCTGTCAAACCGTCCGCTTCAGACCCGACGACAATAGCGCACGGCTGACGGTAATCGGCAGTTGAATATTCAATAGCCCCGTCGACAATAGCGGCGAAAATAACGATTCCCTTTTTCGTCAGCCAGTCGACAGCCGCTTGAGACGTCGTTTCGACAACGGGCACGGAAAACACCGTCCCCAACGAGGCGCGAACGGCGTTGGGATTGTACAAATCCGTCTTGCAGTCCGCCAAAATCAGAGCGTCCAGCCCTGCCCCGTCAGCGCTTCGCAGCAACGCGCCAACGTTGCCCGGCTTTTCCACGCCTTCCGCCACGCCAATTATCGGGCATTTCGACAGCTTAAGCGAATCGAGCGTTCTGATAGGTCGTTTGGCAATGGCGACTGCGCCCTCGTCTCGAGAACCGTAGGCGATTTTTTCCAGAACCGGCTCTGAAACGTCTATCATTTCCGCGCCGGAAGAAAACATCTTTTCCGTAAACTCTTTGTTACATCCGTCCGGATAAAAGAATATTTTGGATACTTCAATTCCCGACTCAATAGCGCGCTGAATCTCACGTCTTCCGTCAATTAAAAACAGACCGTCTTCCCGACGCTTTTTCCCGTCGCGAAGTTTAACGGCTTGTTTAACTTGAGGATTCGTAAGGCTGGTTATCATATTTTGGAGTGCGACGGCTTGACGTCGCTATTAAAGGGTAATGCTGAGAACTTAGTAAAAGTATTTCGTGCCTGTAACGTTAGAACATTATGTTTATTAATTTTTTTATTCCGTTGTTATCTGCACGAATAGACATTTATCAACATTCGCAACAGGTCTGGTTATGAAAGCGACGTCGAGCCGTCGCACTCCATATTATTCTATTACCGTTGTCGGCGTCTGATAGTAATTGTTGGGATAATCCTGAAGGGAGGAATTGTTCTGGGACGGCGGCGGGTACGAACCCGGCTCCGCGCCAATATACGGATCGTATTCCGGCGGTAGCGTTGGACCGGGCGTGTATGGTCCTGCGCCTGAATAATCCACCGGAGGTATCGATCCAGGATTGTACGGTCCCGGCGGCGATCCCGCATTGACAGGCGCCTGATAATTTTTCAGTTCCAAACCGCGAGCAATAATATCGTTTTCGCTCTCTTCAGGACGATGATGGAGCTGAAAATTAAAATATCGATGATCGTTAATATCCTTTCCTGCAAAATTATCCGAAAAGAAGTCAAACGGCGGAATTTGATACCATGGAGCCTTTATGTCTCTTAGCTCGTTAACCGTCTCATAACCGTCCTTTTCCAGCCGGAAACTTCGCGTTCCATAATACGTAAAATCATGAGAAACAGGCGTCTTCCCAATCTCGTGGTTATCAATAAAAACGGTCGCTCCAGGAGGATCAGAGGTAATCGTCATTCGTCTGTGCACACAACCGCACGCTGACAAGATAGATAATGTCAGTAACATAAGACAAACGGCAGGACATTTTTTTATGAACATTTTCATAAATCCTGGCAATACCGCCCCGGGGAGCCTTTATTTTTACTTGACGATGTGTATAATAAAGGTAGGAAATAGTATAATCCTGTGGGGGATAATAGCGAATTTTTAAAAATAGTTCCAGAGCAATTTTCCATGAATTTACCTAAAAACAGTAAAAACACCGGCAGTATTTGGTCAAACTGTCTTGACTTTGCAGCGTGTACAGACATCGGTCTGCGCCGTACAAACAATCAGGACAACTACGCCGTCGTTCCCGCTTCCAGCCAGGAAGAATGGAATTCTCGCGGACACCTGTTCCTTGTTGCAGACGGTATGGGCGGCAACGCTGCAGGAGAGCTTGCCAGCAAACTGGCGGCGGATTCTGTGCCGATGTCTTACAAAAAGAAAATCGATCAGATTCCTTCAGAGGCGTTACGAACTTCCATTATCGAAACAAACGATTTGATTCATAAACGCGGCAACAGCAGCGACGATTTTCGCGGCATGGGAACAACCTGCTGTTCGTTTCTGTTTTTGCCTGACGGCGCGCTGATTGGACACGTCGGCGACAGCCGCTGTTATCGTCTGCGCGGAAACGTCATAGAGCAAATGACTTTCGACCATTCACTCGTCTGGGAAATGCAGGCGCTGGCTCGGCAAAATGGGGAAACGCTCACGGATCAGGTCCCGAAAAATTACATCACTCGCTGTCTGGGCGTTCATCCTGAAGTTACGCCGGATATCGAAGGACCCTTCCCGCTCAAGCCGGGCGATACGTATTTGCTTTGCAGCGACGGGCTTTCCGGACAGGTCAAGGACGACGAAATCGGCAAGATCCTTTATACGCTTTCCCCGGCAGAAGCTGTCGAAACGCTGCGCGATTTGGCTATTCTTCGAGGCGGTCCGGATAACATCACCGTCGTTGTCGCCAAATACCTCGGACCGCAAAAAGCCGTCGGCGCTACTGAAGAACAGGTTGCCAGTTCCGTTCCCGTTATTAAAAAGCCGTTTTCCAAATCGCTCGTTACGCTGTCAATCATTTTCCTGATGTTTGGGTTGTGCATCATTCCCTTCTGCCAACCATACGGCGCGATAATCGCCGCTTTATCGATACTCATTGCCATCGGGTTGTCTGTTATTGCGCTGATTAAGAGAAACAACGGAGACAGTCTGAAAAACAAATCGTACGGCAAGGGACCATACACCAAAACCAGCGCGCTGCCAGACGAAGCGTTTATCAAAACGCTGCTTGAACTCATCGGCGACGTGCGTCCAGAAGCGAAGGAAGCAATTCAAAATAAATACGGTCAAGACGCCAGCAGCGTCTGGAACGAATACCGTTCATTGGAACATGCCGGAAAGACCGCTATCGAACACGCCAAATTCACAGACGCCGTCAGAAATTACGCCCTGGGACTGCATTTCCTCATGAATCAGATTCGATAAGCGTATCCTTTTCATAAATACAAAATTACACAATTCGTTATTGTTACACATTGCCAAGGCGAAAAAAATTGTTTTCATATGCGTCGGAGCTTCACCGCAAAGACGCCGCTAATAATCATGTCAAAAATTCCTGAAAATTCCGATAAGTTTATCAACAGAGAATTAAGCTGGCTGGAATTCAACCAGCGAGTTCTGGACGAAGGTCTCAATACGTCAAATCCTCTGGCGGAACGAATGAAGTTCCTCGCCATCGTCAGTTCCAATCTGGACGAATTCTTCATGATTCGCGTTGCTGGTTTAATGCAGCAAAAGAAAGCCGGTTCGAGAAGCAAAGACCGCGCTGGCATGACGCCCTCGCAGCAGTTGGACGCCATCAGTCTCAGAGCGAAAAAAATGGGGAAAGATCAGTCTGAAGCCATTACTTCCGCTCTCAACGAAGCGGTTCACGAAGGACTGACCATACTTCGTCCGGAAGAATGGACGTATGAACAGCAGGAATACATTTACGACTATTTTCAGAACAACGTTCTGCCGATTTTAACGCCCCTGGCGTTTGAAGATTTCTCTGAGGAAGGGCTCGCGCCAACCATTCCCGGGCTGCAGCTTATTGTCGCCGTCGAACTGACGGGCATGAAAAAGGCGTCGCTGGCGCGTCAAGCCAGTTCAAACAGAAAACTTGTTTCAGAAGGAAAAACGCTGGACGAAATTTTCAGTCCGTCAAGTCAACCAAACGCTCAATCGGAAGCGGAATCGCGCATTGGCGTTGTTCCTATTCCCAAATTGTTGCCTCGGTTTTTAAAACTTCCTTCCGGGAAAGACGTCTCGGACTTTGCCCTGATTGACGACGTTATTCAGGTCAACATCGGTTCGCTTTTCCCTGGATGCAACGTCAATTCCAGCGCCGTGTTCCGCATTACGCGCGACGCCGACATCCGCGTCTGTGACAACCCCTTGGGAATCGACTTTGACGAAATCGTCGACCTGACCGTCGCTATTGAAGAAGCGGTTGTTGAACGACGCAGCCGCGACGCCGTCCGGCTGGAGATTTCAGCGTCCGCCCCGCCGAACATTCGTTCCTGGCTAAAAAAGACGCTCAACGTGCCAGATTCGTTTGTTTTTGACGTCGACGGACTGCTTGACGCCAAGTCTTTGTTTGTTCTTTCCGGAATGTCCGTATTCGACAAGGTTCGAGATCCGGATTGGGAACCTCAAATCCCTCGAGATTTACTCGACGCGTCTGACGACCAGGACATGTGGGAAACAATTCGTCGGCGAGATATTTTACTCTCGCTGCCGTACGAAAAGTTTGATCCCGTAGTTCATTTCCTCGAACGCGCTGCGGAAGACCCTGACGTGCTGGCAATCAAACAGACGCTTTATCGAACCAGCGGAAAATCCCCGATTGTCAAGGCGCTGGAAACGGCCGCCCTCAACGGGAAAGAGGTTACGGTTCTGGTTGAACTGCGTGCCCGATTCGACGAGTCGCAAAACATTCAATGGGCAAGACGTCTGGAAAACGCCGGCTGCAACGTCATTTACGGAATCGTTGGTCTGAAAACGCACGCTAAAGCCCTGCTGGTTATCAGACGAGAAAACGGGCGTATTCGCCGTTACGCTCATTTGGCGACCGGGAATTACAACGACAAAACCGCAAAGATTTATTCTGACTTGGGAATTTTCACCGCCGATCCCGGCATCGTCAGCGACCTGGCGGCGTTTTTCAATATTCTGTCCGGATATTCAGAATCTGTCGGCTGGAAATACATTACTGTCGAACCGCATCTGTTGTGTCAGCGAATTCTCGATCTGATTCAGCAGGAAATCGACCAGTCCAGCCCCGCTCAGCCTGGGCACATCATGCTCAAATGCAATTCGCTGGAACATCCGGACGTTATCGAAGCGCTTTACAGGGCGTCGCAAAAGGGCGTTAAAATCGACATCAACGTTCGAGGAATCTGCTGTCTTCGTCCCGGCGTAAAAGGGCTGTCGGAAAACATCCGCGTTTCCTCGATTGTCGGTCGTTATCTGGAACACGCCCGAATTTACTATTTCAAAAACGGCGGACATCCGGAAGTGTTCCTGTCCTCTGCCGACCTGATGGTTCGCAATCTGGAAACGCGTATGGAAACGATTTTCCCGGTTTTGGACGACAAGATTCGAGTGCGTTTAACGGAAATGCTCAAGCTGTATTTCTCCGACAATCAAAAACGTCACACGCTCGACAAAAACGGCGTCTGGAAGCGGGTTAGCGTTGCCGGAGAACCCGTCTGCGCTCAGGAAGTCCTGCACAATCAGGCGGTGCAAGCAGTAGAAAACGTCATGCTCAAACCCGGAAAGTACATCCCAATCAAAGGGAAATAAATAAAGAACAACGGATTATTGCTCGTTTTTATTCGACTCGTATTCCAAATCGTATATTCGAATCAGCGGAACAGAGTTCAACTTCCACGGTCCGGAACCGGAAAAGGGAATTGACGCAGTATAAACTGGCGTTTGCGTTTGAACCAGGCGCCAGTCTCTTTCGTTCATCACGCTGGGACGGGTCTGCATAACGTACCAGCGATATTTTCCCGGAGCGGCGGAAGCGTAATTGACGCGCAATTTTTTCTCTTGAATCAGCTTGTTCAGATTGTATCGTGAACAGATCTGAAACTGAACTTTCTCTCCCGGCTTGCTGTTTTCGTTAATCCAGTTTAACGTGGAATCGTCCAGGTCCGTCCACCAGTACGTCGGCTCCAAGCCCAATCGATACGCGCCGGGAAGCCCGCCAACCGTCAAATTATAATACGACAGCCAATGGGGCGCGTAAATAACCCAGCTGCTTAACGACCCGAGTACAATCGCAATCAAAAGAGAACTGAATACAACTCGACGACGGCGTTCAGAGAAACGTTCAAGAAGTCTGGATAGCGTCTGCGTTCCCAACCCGGCAATTATCGCCAGAAACGCAAACGCCGTTATTATCAGCCGTTCGTTGTCGTGAGCGGGAACGTGCGGCAAGGCGCGAATGACAAGCAGAATAATCGCGTTAAAAAACAGGCTTTGAGCAAACAGCGTCTTGCGATTGCGCCATAATTCTCCAAAGCCCAAAAGAACCAAAGCCAATAATCCTACCGGAATGGTAATCGCAGTCCAAACCAGCGTGTTGTACCACGGGAGCGAATTCGTGATGCTGTACAGACGTCCGAAAAAGTAACCGGTCAAGTTGAACGTCTCTTCGCGTCCCAGATTGCGGGAAAAGAACTCGCAAATTCCGCCAACCGGATTAGACCATAGCGGCGGATTGACCGCGTAAAACGTCAGCCCGGCAACGGCAAACCCCGTCAGCAAATAGAAAAACAGGCTACGGTTTCTATGGAATATCCAGACCGCGGCAAAGCAGGGAATCGCCAGCCAGCCGGTGAATTTCGATGCCATCGCCAACCCCAGAAAGACGCCAAACAGAACCGCTTGCCACGGCGATTTGGGCGCTTCGTCTTCTGGAAAGAAACCCCACGCCAAAACCCAGCAGGACGTTAGTATAGAATCGTTGACCGCAAAATGAGCGTGACAGTATAACCGGGGAATCAATATCATGCTCGCTGCCGCAATCAACGCCGGAGCGACGCTTGTCGAATACCGCCGGAGCAGTTTTCCAAATACCGCGGCTATTGCAAAGGCGTAAAAGAACAAAAAAAACGTTCGCCTGTTGACGCCGGGAACGAATCGCCCCAAAACGTCTCCAGACGCCGCCAGAACCCCATAAAAAGCCGGGTGTCCTTCTAAATACGTAATATACGGCAAAGAGTCAGCGGTAAGCTTCGCTTCTGCTGCCGCGTCTTTTAGCCCCAGCCAAAGTTCAATCTGTTCCGCCCGCCAAAACGAATCGCCTTCGTCCCAGCACATCGGAACCATTTGACTGGTTGCGTTGAGCAGAACAAAGGCGATTATAAAAATAACGATTGATGAGGCGATACGACTCATTTAGGGAGCAGGGAATAGGGAGTAGGGAATAGAATTCATATCGCTAAGACGAAATGTTTTCAATCTATTCCCTACAACTACTGTTTAGTCTTCCCAACCGTAGGTGTTGAGAACGAAATCTCTGGCGCTGTTGGCGTTGGACACCGTCTTCGTTCCGGCGTTGGTCGCAACCGCTTCAACCAGACCGAAGTTGGAAACCTTACGAGTCATGCCGAGGTCGGCGGATTCAATCTGCGCCCAGTCCGTTCCAGCAGACAGGACGTCGTCCACTGCGGAGTCGTACATGCGAGCAACGTCGTTTCCGCCGTTGACGCTGGCAACGTTAACCGTTGTGTATCCGTAGACCTTGTTGCTGTAGGACTTGCCGGACATCGCCGTGTAGGTCGAGGTCGAAACGAGGACGTCGTTGCCGACTGAGTCGTACATGAACGCCTTGCTTCCAGCCGAGGTCGCGTAAGCCTGAACCGTCTTGAATCCGGTCGCCGAATTGCTGTACGTCTTCTTCGCGTCGAAGATGGTTGTCGAGTACGCTTGCGCGTAGAGGTAGTTGACATCGGCGGTGTCGTAAATCTTCGCGATGTCGTTGCCGCTTGTCGAGTAAGCGTTGACAAACTTGACGTTCTTAACAACGTTGAGGTAATTGGCGCCCTTCATCTGGACGTTGTTCTTGTACATGGTAACCAGATCGTCGCCTTCGGAGTCGTACAGAGCCGCGCTGACTTCGTGTCCATTGCCGTCAAATTCGACATTGGCGAATCCTTCAGCGGTAATCGTCTTTTCGACGCCCGTGAAGACCAGCTGCGTCGGGCTGACGACCAGTTCGCCGTCTTCCTGAGCTGCAACGCGAATTCTCGCTGAAGAGCTGGCGGCAGTCGCCTGTGGATTGCTGAATCCGTAGGCTTCCTGGTAGAAGGTGTTCTCCTTGTCGGTATTGACAATCGGATCAACTGTGAAGTCGATTGTGCCAGTAACGTAGTTGAACACAACTTCGTCGTCAGCATTGGACGCGTAAGCGGACAGGTTCTTGAATCCAAGAGCCTTGCGATACACGCCGCCGGTCAGGTCGGAAATGACCATGTCGTTGCGGGTGAATTCCGCCTTGGACGAGCGTCCTTCAACCGTGTACATTTCAACAGTGTCGTTCTGAGCGGTTTCGCCGTAGCACATAACAACGGCTGTCGAGTCGATGTTGGTTACGTTGTAGTAAGCCGTTCCATCTTCAACGCTGGAAACCGTCGCGCTGGCGCTGCCAACCTGGAACAGGTCCTGGCTGTTGGAGCCGAGAAGCGTAATCTTGTCGGTTCCGCCCTTGGTATTGACGTCCATGTACGCCATGCCGGAGACGTTGACGTTAAGTCCGTTGGAGTAGATGAATCCCTTGTTCTGATAGAGCTTGTAGATTTCTTCTCCGCTGTCCAAACCGGTGAACTTGAATGTACTGTCGCCAACAGAGTTGCTGATCTTAATCAGGTCGAACGCGCTGACGTTCATCACATTCTCGGTATCAACCCACGTCAGTTTATTAGACGCATACTTCGCGTACTGGGTAACGCCGCCGACAGTCTTCGTTACGATGAACTGCGAGCCGTCGTTGACAAACTTCAGTTCGTACGCTTCGCCAGCGGCATTGCTGGCAATCGTGATCGTCTTGGCGTTGGTTGGATTCGCCTTCGCAACCGCAACCTTGTAGTCTTCGACTTCGCCCGTTACAGCGTATCCGACCGAATCCAGACCGCCTTCGTCAGACAGACGGAATCGAGCGTAGGAATTGCCAGCGTAGGACGTGTACGGAACCATAAAGGTGATTTCGTTTTCGCCGTTGACAACAACCGTCGAATCCGCGATGCGTTCATCGTCAGTCCACAGACCGTCGCCGTTGAAGTCGATCCAGGCGTCCAGATAAGCGGAGCCGTCAGCGTCCGTTTCCGGAATCGTCGCGCTAACTGTCAAGGTGTAAACCATGCCAGAGACGAACGTCTTGATCTTGGTCGGGTCTTTCAGTTCCGCAACGCCGTCGTCGCCCTTGTCGCCAGTGGCGTCGGAGTTGGAGTTGGCGGTCTTTTCGTAGGTAATCGAAGCGCCCAGTTTGTAATCGGAAGCATCGTGACGAGCGCCGTTCTTCTCCAAAGTAACTTTGTAGGTTGACGGGGCGTCGCCGTAATCCATCGAAACGCTGTCAGTAGAATTACTGTCGTCGTTGAGCAGCCAAACCTGAGTCTGGTCGTTGTGAACGATGACGTTTCCTTCCATCGTGCTGACGTTCATGTAGAAGTATTCGTCGGGTTCGACAATCGTGTCGCCGTAAACCCAAACGTCTACGTATGCCACATAGTACGGTTCAACCACGTTGGCGAGATACAGTTCATAGCTGCCGGACGTCTTGGATTCGCCGCGCCAGATGATCATGTTTTCATTGCAGACCAGCGGATCCCAGTCGTTGCCCTGACGTGTAATCAGCGAGGATTCCATCGAATCCAAATCGTAAGCTACGATTTCCTTGTCCAACTGACCGTTGGTCTTGGTAACTTCATGCGCCCAGGAGATCAGCGAACCGTTGATGGACGGGGTCGCGTTGCGGCCCGTGCCGTCTGAAAGCTGCATCGTCCCCTTGGAAGCAATGTCGTACAGCAGGATTTCAGTCGTCTTGCCAACCTGATAGCTACCGTTGAGTGAATATTTGACTGAATAGACGTCGCCTTCCCAAACAATCATGCCGTTGTCGATATTCGCTCTGACGTTATTGGTCGAGTATTCCTTTTCTTCGATAGCGCCATTCTTGCCGATAATGGTAAGCGTCTGAGATTCACGGATGGTAACCTGCTCGCCCGTAGAGATCGTGTACATGACCAGTCGTCGGGTGCTGACGCCCTCAACGTCTTCTTCCCAAACGATGTAGTCGCCGTCAATCTGCGGGTTGTAGCATTTAACGCCAGGAGCGCTGATGCATGTCGGCGTGGTCGTTCCTTCGCCTTCCATGTAGTAAATCTGATTGTCAAGCGTGAAGACGATGCTGTTGGCTTTCGCGGCGAAATCGTTCTTGTCAATGTTCTGATTGACGTGCAGCGATTCGATCGGAATATTGCCGTAAGCAATCGAATTCATGCCGGCAGACGGATTCTGGAGGCTGGCAATATCCAGCGAGTACAGCGAACCGACTGTCGACCCTGCTTTTTCAGCAAAGAAGTAGTAAATGCAGCTGTCGGCAATTACCGGAGCGTAGTAGTCGTAATCGGAATAGGTAAACGGAATCGGAGTTCCTTCGCTTTCCGAAGTGGCTTCTCCAATGACGTAGTAGTACAGCGACCAGTGCAGCGTCTTCGGATCCTGCTTCGACCAGACGACCAAAACAGAACCGTCTTCCATTTCACGAGCGGTCAGGTAAGCGTCGTCAGTCGCTTCGCCGTCGCGGGTAATGTCGTTGATTGTGACATAACCGGTTTCCTCAGACCACGCCGTTCTGGTGTCGATATAGTGAATATCTTTGCCGGCGCGGAAGACGATGTAATCTCCCGCAATCGCGGTTTCGTAGTTGTCTGAAGAGCTGGCAACGGTAACCGGAGTAACTTGCCATCCGCCGCCCTGGATTTCGTCAGCGTCAATACTGACGTGAACAGTTCCGCTGGTGTGGATGAAGTCAATTTCCGGAGCCAGAGGCGTTGCATTTGCTCTGACTGAAGGATTGTTTCCATCAAACGGATTAGCCGGATCGCCATAACCCTTAGCCGTGCCGTCGGCGGTTTCGTAGTACAGGTCAAATTCAGAACCGAAGGACTTGGTAATCATGATCGGAACCTGAATCGTGTGCCAGCCGGTATTGCCTTCAGCGTAGATGTCAGTCTGATGAACGGCAACTTCCGGTTTGCGATAAACGCCGAAGTTGACTCCGGAGTAATCGCCTTCCTTTGTTACCACGACAACCTGATATCCGCCGTCGGACAGGTCAGCGCCCGGCATCGAGTGCGAGGTGAGAATTCTGAACCATTCAATGTCCTCTGTCGGAAGCAGTTTTTCGCCGCCGTTGCTGACGCGCAGATCAAACACGCCGGAGTTAATCGTAACGCGATTGCCTGTACTGGTGGCTGTCATCTTGACGCTGGCAAGCGCATTATTGACAGCGCTGGCAAAGTTCTTCGCCAATTCGTTCATTGGATTGGCAACAGACGGATCGAAGTAGACGTAAATCTTCGTCGAGTCGGTCGAAACCATATCCGGAACGTTCGTCAGGATAAAGTCGTATGTTACAGGATTACCGTCGATGTAGTTCGTTCCATAGTTGGTAATGTAAACGTGGCAGCCTTCCAGAGAAATGTTGTTCTCGTTGAGGAATTCAAACGTGAACGCCTTCTCGCTGACTGGAACGTCTGCATTGGATGCGTCGTTTTCCGGAATGGAAGCAACTCGCTGCGGATAGGATCGCAGATACAGGTCGGATTCTTCAAGCGTATGAAGCGTCGCGCCGTAGGTTTCCTTGAACCAGTCAATGACCGCTTGTTCATCAACAGAACCGTCCGTAATGAACGTCGATGTAAATTCCGTGGACAGGTCTTCGATATTGAAGATTTCACGAACGATATACGTTCCGGAAACCAGGTTTTCAAACTTGTAGTATCCGAACGGATTTGTAACAGCAATCGATTCTGCTGGAATCCACTTGCCGTCCTGTTCGTGGCCGTCGTCCCAAACGCCGTTGTTGTTGGCGTCGATGTAAATCGCAGCGCCCTTGAGTCCGTCTTCCGTGATGGAAGTTGTATCGTCTTCTGGATAGACGTCCCAAATGCCGTTGTTGTTAGTATCGTTGAACTTGTAGCCTTCAATGACGCTGGAGCCTTCCTGGACAAAGACGATGTAGTCTTCCACTTCGCCGTATCCGCCGAAACCGGAAGCGGCAGGCGTCATGCTGGCAAAGTCGTTGGACTGATCGTAGAAGCGAACGCGCATTGCCGTTTCGCCGATCTTCGCAGTTTCAGGAATGTTCAGGCTGACCAACAGGTCGGAAGCTTCATTAACGCCGGTGTACGAACCAACTTCGTAACCCCAAGTAACGTTCCACTTGGACTTCGGAATATCTTCAAACTTGTCAGTTCCCTGTCTCTGAGCTACGGAGCTAACTTCAATCTGTTCTGATTCGCTGAACGTTCCGTCACGGTTAAGGTCAATCCAGAAGACCAGATAACCTTCGCCTGTAACGGACATCGGCAGCTGAACCGTTGCGCCGACGACAATCGCGGTGTCGACGTAGCCGGTGTAGGAATCAACGCTAATACCGTCGTCTTCATCCGCGTCAGCCATCGGAGACGGTTGACCGTCGAGTTCAAATGTGACGCCAGAGCCAATCGTCGCGCGGTTGCCTTCGCTGTCGCGCGGGGTAATCTGATGATACGCGCCGGAGCTGATTGCCAGCGTCTTGTAGGTGTCTTCCGCGTCGCCGTAGTCATAGAAGAATTCAGACATCATAACCTGATAATCTTCCACTTCGCCGCGGGTGGCGTTCGCGCCGCCGAAGCCGATGGCGCCAAGATCGCGTCCGGTGGAGTCGGCAGTTCCAGCGTCTGTCAGCTTGCTGGCGCTGAAACGAACTCGAGCCGACGTCATGTAGTTGCCTTCAATCTGCGGAATCTGGTAATCGGAAACGATGTCTGTAACACCAGTTCCGGAGATGACGTAATCGCTTACGATGCATTCGTCAGTCTCGAAAATGCCGTTGGCGTTGACATCAATCCAGACGTACAGGTAACCGGTTCCAAGCGTGTTGGCGGTGTTGACAGTCAGGTGGACGTATTCGCCCGGCGTGAGCGTTTCTTCGTCAATTACAACGCCCTGCTCGTCGTTGATGACAGCGCCGTCGGGATCGAGCTTGCCGTACAGGTTGTCGCCAGTGGCGTTCTGAGAGAAATGCTGAGTGATTTCAGCGTCAACGCCGCCGGTAATGCCGTCGTCTTCCGTTCCGAGGTAAATGTAATCGTCGGATCCGTTATCGACAATGTGCGAAGCAGAGCCGTAAGACGTCGCCGCGTCGCCGTAATCGAAATAGTCGTCGACCAGGTAAACCTTGTAATCTTCAACTTCGCCGCCGAGGACGATTGGATTAACGATGAAATTGCCAT
>JAZMZV010000153.1:0-7313 GCA_045586185.1 Thermoguttaceae bacterium
AGTAAAAGTAAAAAAGAACGCTATACACACGACCTTCTTCAAAATAGACAAATAAACCAAATAAATATGGAGTTCTCTTAAGTTGATACCTATGGGGTTTTAACCCACGGAAAAAATGAACACGAAAAAAAGAATATCGTCAAATAACCTTTTCCGTCTGTCCTCCTGCAAGGAGGACGGGAGGAAAAGGAACTGAAGCGATTAGGCGAGCCGGGCTGCGTAAGCGCCCGGAAAATAATCTTTAAAAATAAAAACGCCCGCTCGTCATTGAGACAAGAGGGCGTTGACTTATCGAATGAACATCAGGTTTATTCTACGGGGTTTCCTGATTTTTGCGCGGGCGTTTCCTGCGGCGGCAATTCTTTTGATGAATTGATCTGTTTTTTCAACTCTTCAATTTCTGCTTTCTTCGCCTGAAGCTCGTTCGACGCTTTTTCTAATGCCGCCTCTAAGGTGGAAATCTGATTATTCAGATTCTGAATCTGAGTCGCCTTTTGTGAGTTTTGATGCCAAAGAAGACTTATAATAATTAAAACGGTCAACAAGCCAATTGATAACGGGTGGATTATTGTTTTTATCATTTGTCTCTTCGTCGGGAAAGGGGGAACCACCTCTTTTCTTTCAGTTTCGGAAGAAAAGACTGCAATTTGCGTGTCGCATGACAGAGTATTGCCAAGTTTTTCAAAGAATCTCTTGACGGGATATTGAATGCAGCCAATAAGGAAATCCTTTTCCAGCAAGGAGCCTAAAGCATTCGCTATCCGTTCTCGCTCATCCATACAGTCTAACGGATATTCAAAGCTCCCAATCGACGCTCCCGATTCTGAGGAAAGCGAGGTTTCCAGAATTGGGAATGGCGTATAATCATACGAACACTTTTCTGCCAATGAAACGCAAATTTCGTCTGCCCATTTGTCAAAAGTACTGTCAACGTTGTTGATATCCTGATATTTTTTTAGCAAATCAGACGTCAACCGCGCCAATTGTTCGCGTTCCTCTGGCTTATCAGGTTCAGGCTGCATAATAACAAAGTCCACAATGTTTCTGGATGCAAAATCTTTTCGACGAGTAGGAATTTTTCCCGCCAAAAAAAACATTTTTCCTCCCTGGTTTGTCAGACCAAACCAGACGCCATCGCATACCTCGTTATGCCAGCGTGCCCATTGTTGTTCAGCTAATCTTTTAAATGAGCTGTCTTTTGAATACCAATCGAACTCATTTGAATACGTTTTAGTTTGAATGGCGATTTTCATTAACTTCCTCAACTATTCCCAAAAGTCCATAGATTCCAAGGTAGAACCAGATCCATTTTTATTGCCACGAAAATCAATTGGGACGCCAACCTTTTCCTTCAACCCCTGATAATATGCTTCATAATCTTTGAACCACAAATCAAGAATCCACTCAAACCATGTTCTGTTTTGCAGTAAAACCTTTAATAGAAAAGCAAGAGGAAAGATTACGTCTACAGGTTGAAACGTGCCGCCGATTGCTTTGAATTTCATTTCCTTTGTCACAGGATCAATTCGAGAAAATTCAACGCAGCCAATTGTTTGAACAGGCAGGTAAAACAAAGGAAATCTTTTTTCCACTGCGAAATCTAATACAGGTTGAAAGATTTTTTCGAATGTTTTAGCCATGCGATCTCTTTCTTCTTTGGTTCGCATCCATTTTTCGCATTTTGTCAAAACAAACAAGCAAGACTGCGGTTGTTTGTGATCATTGTCATTCAAAATTTGCCACAAGATCTTCTTAATCGCCAGAGGAGAATTTTGTTTTTCATTCTCAAGATCGTTGCATCCCATTAAAATGGATGCGTCTACAACGCAAATAGTTAAAAAGGATTCATTGACGCGTTTGATCAATTCTGAATCTGAAGAATCCGTCAATCCACCCCGAGTGTCAACAAAATTCACTCTTTGATTTTTACCCCGGGTTTTAAATTCGAATGAATGTTCATTGAATTTTGAAATTGTTGGTTGATAGTCCATGTCCAGCGGCAATGCAAATGCGCCTTGTGTGATTCTTTCACGTAGCTCAAGCCACTTTTTTCTCAACACATTAAACTCGTCACTGGTTGCCGAGAACGTCATTCCATTACATGAAGTAACATTTTGAGCTTCCATTTCCATGTACATAGACGACAGCATACTGGTTTTTCCAACTGCTATGTTGCCGAAAACGATAACTTCCAAAGGTTTATTGAACCATGACATAATTTTGCCTCCTTTCTGCTTTACGCGTTAATTGCCTGACCAAGACCTTTGACAAGTGTCTTAAGTTCTTGAAATTCTTTGACTTTAGCAGCCATATCATTGAACTCGTTCCAAAGAACAAACTTTTGATTATTGGCGTATGCCTTCCATTCTTTTTCTACCGTCTCACCCCAGATAAACTGGTTGACAAAGTTCCTGTAGTTAGCTTTAATGATCAAAATGATATTATGCGCGATAGTAAGATTTGGACCGTCTTCACGATCGTTTAACATGGATGCTAAAATCTCTTCCGACGTTTCTTTCATCCAATTATAGAGCGCATCCCGTTTCCTGTCCAAATCATTCTTGAAACTATCGCTATCAAGAGCGTCTTTGAAACTCTTATAGTTTCTTGCTCCATAATTTGGATCAAAATCCAAAACGGTTGGATTATCGTAGAAAATTGGAAGGATATGATCCTCGTACGTAAATTTCAATTTGAGAAGGTCTTTTAATGCCGCAATAATTTTGGGCGTTGAAATGCCCTTGATACGTTCGATGGCGTTTGCGATGCTGATGAGTTTTTCTTCCGAAGTTATATCTGAAGAAGCGTTTTCCTGTTTAACGATATTCTGAATAGCTTCGTTCCCATCAGCGATCAATTTAATAATTTCATTGAAATAGAGTTCACGAATCGTTTCACACGATTCCGTCATCTGGTTTCTCATGAGTTCAACAATTGACCAAAGCTGATTGCGAACAGATTCTTCAACAACTTTGATGGGACCTTCGCTGCCTTTAAACAAAATCTCTATCCATTTGCGTGAAAAGATAGGGAACTCTGCAGGAAACTCTTCATTCGCTTCGTTGTCTTTGTAGTAGTCTTCCATGGTTTGATAAGCTTTTAAGAACTGTTCCTGCAAGTATTTTTTAATATTTTCATGAAGATCAGCAAATTGAACATCGATATCCTTTTGGAATGGAAAGCGAAGATCAGCCATAAATTTCTTGAACTTTTTATCAAAAAGATCACTAACTTCTTGTGAAGAAGAAACTTCTCCTTTTGCAGTTTCAAGCTGACTATAAATATATTTGGCGGCATCGACAGCCTGTTTGAATTCGATATTGGCGCGATTAATGCAGACGCTGTCAATTTTTTCGGCGTTAGCCAAAAGGGTTTGCATGTTCTCTGAAATCCTCTTGCTAACGTCTTCCTGAGAACCGCAGTCGCAAATGATTGGCTTAAAGTCGCTCAACTCGTCCTTCATACTATTGACGGTTCTTTCATTATTTGAACTTGGACGTCTGTCGAGGTTGAGAATCAAAGAAATCCACTCGTTAGGCTTGATTTCTTCTTTTTTAAAGATATCGCCAAGCATATCCAATATGTCAGTGTCATAGTCTATCCAGGCATCGCTTGCAGCATCCGGTTTTCTCAAAAAGAAGACGATATCCGCGTCGTTTTTCACCGAGTTGAGCGTTGTCTCGCGAATGTTAGGCGTCATTTCGCCCAGACCTGGCAAGTCGAAAACTTCCATGCCTTCCGGCAAGCCGACTGCAAATTGAGTGCGTATTTCGACGTAGTCCACAACGTGATAGTACTTGGGCAACTCCTTTTTGTCTTTTGTAACGTACTGGGTTACCTCCGAAAGCGTAACATCCGACGGAGCCAATCCCAATTTTGTAGCGATTGACGGATCTGCGCGCATGTCGTCATAAATTCCCTTCAAAGATTTATAGAATTGATCCTTTGAAGAAGACTTGACTTTCAGTTCAGGCAATGGACTGGAAAGGAACTCTTGAACGGAATTTGGCTTAGGCGACAATCCCAGCGCATCGTTGCGTTCCGGGTCGTCTCGATAAGCAGGCCAGATTTTTTTCTCCAGAAAATCACCCTGAGAAAGAAAATGTATTGTTGCAGACGGATTGTTGGAGGAGTTGATAATACGGCTTCTGGCTGCGGTGCAGAATGTTGTGTCGCCAGTAGGAATCTGAGCGTCTCCAAGACCGGTAAGCATTTGCAGCAACTGGCTTTTTCCCTGACGGGCTTTTCCGGCAACGGCAATGCTGATATTTTTACGGCTAAGACGCTGTTGAGCGCGTGTCAGAGCGTTTCTTGCCTGAATGATCTGATCAAAAGTTTTAGGAAAAGGAATGGCAAAGATTTTATTTCTAAAATCCGGATTCTCAGAACTGACATTGGAAGAGAACAGCTTTAAGTTGTTTAACGCTGTCTCAATCTGGTTCAGTTTTTCGATCTGAGCGTTGATTTGAGGAAGCTTAAAGCTGCGCTGATTGACGATGCCGTTGACCAATGAAGTCAGTTCTGAATTGCTGGACATGGACGTTCTCCTGAAAAATGATGGTAATGCGTTTGGTAATTGACCCAACTCTGGACTGATGAATCATCTATATAAACATCAAGTCCATTAAATAATCAAATGATATTTTTAAAAATGCTGGCAATTATGAATAACGTCAAGAAATAAAAAGAGGGAGCGCCGAACCTGCGTGCCTATTATCACACCCTTACCACAGGGTTTCAGTATAGAACAACAGATTCGACACTCCCATGCATAGCCATATACTACTAGACATGGGAATGTCTCACTGACAAATCAATTACTGAAAAACAGCAAGCGCTGGTGGTAATTTGTGATAAATTGATTTGTTTTCTTACATTCTCAAAGGGGAATTGTTCAGATCAAAACAACTCACTCTGTAATATTTCGATTGTTTTGAAATTCATAAAAATTTCAAATTCATTTGAATTATAAAGTATAAAAAATGAATTTCAAGCAGGGGGACAGAAAAATTTTAAAAAATGTACGAAAAAATTGATTTTTCATATTTTTATATATTAAGAAGTAAATAGCTTGAAGCAGATATGACAAAAATGACAAAGCTGAAAATCTTTTCTGGATGCTTCCGCCGCAAGCGATTAGGCGAGCCGGGTTGCGTAAGCGCCCGGGTAAATCTCACGCGGAGCCGCGGAGTCGCGGAGGATGTTCACGAAGTTGTAAAAAAAGGCGAGCCGGGAACGTCAGTTCCCGGGCAAAAAGAACCGCCACGCGGTTGGGATGCGGCAGGGGACTGCCGCGTGCCGGCTCATCCATGTGCGCGAGCGGTTCAAAGCGTAACTTCGTTCGCTTCGCTCTCTCCGTTACCGCCTTTCAACGGTTGGTAAACTCTATACGTTATCGTTATTCCGGCGTTTTGTTCGCCTATCGGCGAATGCGTAATTCCGCTCACTTCGTTCGCTTCATTACCGCCTTCCATTACTTTGTGTTCTTTGTGGTAAAAATTCTTCGGCGGACTTCGTCCGCGACCCGGAAAGGTTTTCGGCTACGGCATTGTCCTTTCGCGAGGCATTGGACAAGGCGGCGCCTAAGGGCGCCGCACTCCCAGCCGCAAGCGCTCCCCTCGAGATGTACGCTTTGCATAATTACGAATTCCGCATTCCGCATTACGAATTCGTTGCCGCCCGCCCCTCCTTGATTTTCCATCTAAATGATATAATATAATAGAACTGAATTTATTTGTTTATTAAAAGGATATTATTATATGGATATGTCGTTCGCCATATTGGCGGCAGCGGAGGGCGTTGCGGAACTGGCGAGTTCCGCGCCTCCGAGTACTTTGCCCAGTTGGGAAAACTGGGCGATACTGCTATTGAGCGTCGCGTGCGCGTTGGGGATATCGTTTTTGTGCTCCCTGTGCGAGGCGGCGTTTCTGTCTTTGAGTCCCGGGCAAGTCGAGGAAATTGCCGAGCTGTACCCGTCCCGCGGGCGCGTCTGGACGAATTTCAAAACGCACATGGAATATCCCATTGCGGTGATTCTGCTTCTCAATACGGCAGCGCATACCATCGGCGCAACCGTTGCTGGCGCGCAAATCCATTATATGTACGGAAACGCACAAGTAACAGTGTTTTCGATTCTCTTTACGTGGCTGATGTTGCAGTACACAGAGATTCTGCCGAAAACGATTGGCGTTCGCAACAACCTGTACATTTGCGAGGTCGCGACGTGGCCGATGCGGGTTTTGATTTGGATATTCACGCCGATTGTCTGGCTGCTGTATTTACTCAACCGACCGTTTGAGGGACCGAAAAAATCCTCGGATTCCGAAAAGACGCTCAGCGAGCTGGCGGCTCTGGTCGGCGTGGCGCAGTCGTCGAATCTGCTTGATAAAACGCAGGAGCGGATTTTGCTGCAGACGTCCAAGCTACATTTGCGAACGACCGCTGAGATTATGGTTTCCGCCCTGGACGTTACGTTTATTTCGTCCAAGCAGACGCTCATGGAGGCGATTCTGGTCGCTCATATAGACCCGCACACCCGGTTTCCCGTTATTGACGGTACGGACGTCAACAAGGTTTTGGGATACGTCAACTTCAAAGAGATGGTTGCCTGGGCAAGAACCAGCCCTGACGAGCTCAACGTGCTGCCGATTCTTCGCCCGGTGAACTTCGTCAACGAAGACGAGGAAATTTCCGATACGCTCCATCTGTTTGTCGAACGACACGCCCATTTGGCGATTGTTCAGGACGAGCAGAAGCAGACGCTGGGAATTGTTACACTGGAAGACATCGTTGAGGAGCTTGTCGGCGATTTGGACGACGATTTCAACGCGGACGAGAAGATTCCGGAATCGTCTGACGGCGGGCGCATGGCGTCGCTGCCGAAATTCATCAACGACCTGTCCGAACACGTTTTTATCGTCGGCGGCGGGGCGTCAATGAAAGAGGTTGTATCCATTCTCAATAAAGAGAACTGCTGCGGACGCTGGTACGGCGACGCGCCGGCGGGAACGATTTCACAATGGCTTTTAAGTCAAATCGACGGTCCTCTGAAACCAAACAAGCGGGTTTCCGTCAACGGCTGGGATTTTATCGTTCGACGAACGCGTCACAACAAGGTTTTTGACGCTCTGGTTCTGCCGTTCGGACAAAACGAAGAGCTTCGGGAGGAACAGCAGTCATGACGCAGTCGGATATTAACCATATCGTTTTGTTCGCCGGCGGGCTGACGCTGTCGATTGTCTGCTCAACGATCTGCTCGTTGTGCGAGGCGGCGCTATTAAGTTTAACGCCGGGGCAGATTGAGGAATTCGCGC
>JAZMZV010000154.1:0-121838 GCA_045586185.1 Thermoguttaceae bacterium
GATTGGCTCCCCCGCCTACGGGGGCGCCGCCTCAGCCTGGTACGGCGATCTGTTCCAGAATGGATTCGATGATTCGTTCGGCAATCTGGCGGCGGTTTTCCTGAAGATGTCCTTTGGGAATGATTCTATGCGCCAGAACCGGGACGGCTAACGTTCGGACGTCGTCCGGAATGCAGTAGGTTCGCCCGTCGCAGAACGCCCAGGACTGAGCGGCGCGGTACAGAGCCAGCGCGCCTCGAGGCGAAACGCCCAGACGCAGCGTTTCCAGTTCCCGGGTGGCGGAAACGATATCTAAAATGTAGTTCTGCAGCGAGTCGTCTACTGTAACGTTACAGACTTCGTTCTGCATCGCGACAACGTCAGACGCCGACAATACAGGGGTTAGAGATTCCACCCGATTGGCAATCTGATGCGTTTTGAGAATGTCCAGTTCCATTTCCCGATTGGGGTAACCCAGAGAAATCCGCATTAAAAAGCGGTCAAGCTGGCTTTCCGGGAGCGGATAAGCGCCCTCGAATTCCTGCGGGTTTTGCGTCGCGATGACCATAAACGGCCGTTCGAGCGGATACGTTTTTCGGTTCGACGTAACCTGGTTCTCTTCCATCGCCTCCAGAGCCGCCGACTGCGTTCGCGGGGTCGTTCGGTTGATCTCGTCCGCCAGAACGATATTGGCGAAAATCGGGCCTGGCTGAAACGCGAACTCGCCGGTTGCGGTGTTATAGACTTCCGCCCCGGTTATGTCGGACGGCAGCAAGTCCGGCGTGAACTGAATTCGTTTGAACTCGCCGTCAATCGACCGCGCCAGCGCCCGCCCGAGAAGCGTCTTACCGACGCCCGGCACGTCCTCGATAAGCAAATGCTCGTCCGCCAAAAGCGTTACAACCGCCAAGCGAATCTTGTCCGCCTTGCCCAGCAGCGCTTTGCCGATATTTGATTCCAAAAGTGTTATTTTATTGTTCATAATTTATATTATAGTCATAAATCAGACGCCTGACAAGAGGGACAGAAAAAAAGATTTGCACCTCATAAGCTTCTCAATTGTCGGATTCTGCAATAACGCAAATGCGGAAACCGGACAGATGCCTTCTGGCGTCGATAGTGTCGAAATCTCGCGATGAATAAAAGTTCGATTTTTCCGGGTTGTAAAGATAGTTGAAACCGCGAAGAACTTTAAGGTTGGTCAGTTCGGGGTGTTTGTCAATTTTAGATGCGGCTGGTCCGGTCGGGTCGGTTTGAGGCGTTGAATCGGTAATCGGGACGTACCAGTCTGCAACCCATTCCTCGACGTTGCCCGGCATTTCGTACAGTCCCCACGCGTTGGACGAAAAACTTCGCGCATTGGCAGGTTTACTCATTCTGGATAAAGAGGAATTCGCCTCAGCGGCAGTCCGTTCCGACGATTCTTCCGTATTGGCGCGACATGCGTATTCCCATTGAGCTTCTGTCGGCAAACGGACGGCGGCGTGCAGTTTTTCCGACAACGTCTGACAGAACTCCTGAGCGTCATTCCAGCTGACCATTCTGACCGGCGCGCTGTCAGGTTCATTGAGCGATTGAATCGCTGCGTTTGCCGTACTGTTGGGTATAACGGAAAACCACATCTTTTGAGTAACTTCGCAGTCCAACATCCAAAACCCTTTTGTGAGCGTTACTGAATGCGGAACGTCACAATCCGATCCCTCAATATAAACGCGGGAATTGCTGCATAACATCGAGAGTATTCTGTTTTTAAGCTCTTCTTCGTTCTTCTTTATTTCATCAGGAGTTCTCGATTCATATAACAGATTTTTTGATTCTTCGTCCAATTCATTTATATCAGAAAGGCTCAACAGATTGTTATCTCTGACAACGTCCAGAAGCCGTTCAAACGTCATCTTTTTCGAAATGGGAATGCCTCGATTCCCCATGACGAACTCTCCCGGCGGACACCATCGAAAGACGTATTCCACGCCGTCGACAACACGAACGAGTTTCTCGCCAGCCTCTTTGCCAGGAGGAAAGGAATCTGTTACATCTTGAATTGATTCCGCGGCGTTCGGATTCGACGGCATATTCTGAACGACGGCGCTTTGGGAATTGCGATAACCGTTCAATCCCCACAGACTGGCAATTCCTAACAGAACAACCCCGGCAAGAGCCGCAAAAACGGGCGTCTTTTTAGACGGCGCTTTTAAGGCGTCAATCACGTCGGACATCGAAGCGTAACGATCGTCAATCGACTTTGCCGTCATGCGGTTGAGAACCTGCTGGATTCGAGCGGGAACGTCCTTTCTGAAATCGGACAACGGCGGCAGAGCTTGCTCTCGCTGCGCTTCCATCTTCTTTTCTGGCGTTGAAAACTCTTCACCGCCAAAGGGAACTCGGCCTGTCAAAATAAAGAACAGCGTACAGCCGAGCGAATAAATGTCAGATCGGGGGGAAGGAACAGAATCCGGAAAACATTGTTCCGGCGACATGAAATCCGGCGTTCCAACGATGTGGGAATCGGTTCCCGGGGCTGTTGCAATCGCTAACCCCAAATCCAGAACCTTGACGGTTTTATCAGGCGTTATCCAGAGGTTTCCCGGTTTGACGTCCCGATGAACAAAGCCGTTTTCGTGAGCGAACTGCAAGCCCCGCGCCGCCTGAACGACAATGTCAACGGCTTCCTGTACAGACAAAGGAGAATTTAGTTCCAGCCGCTTGCGAACGAATTGATGAACCGTCCAGCCTTTGAGAAATTCCATGACCATGTACGGACGTCCTTCGAATTCCCCGGCGTTAAAAACTGTTACAACGTTGGGGTGAAGCAGTTTGGCGGTGGACTCGATTTCTTCCCGGAATCGTTTGATCGCTTCCGGACTGGCAGACAGCTTTGATCGAACGAACTTGAGCGCTTCCGCTCTTTTCAGAACCAGATTCTCAGCGCGATAGACGTCTCCCATTCCTCCGCGGCCGACAAGTTCCTCCAGCCGATACTGACCAATTGTCAACGGGAGGTCGAATGTTACGTTGTTATCCAGCTTATCCCGCATTTTCGTCAAAAAGCTGGACAATTCAGAACTAAACGTCATGGAATTAACGTCGCTCATCAATCCTGGTCGTCTTTTAGTCTGTTGAGAATTTCTTTTATGTCTTCCAACTCGCCAAAGTTTGCTTTCAGATAGCTGTTGATTCGCTGACGAATCTTTCGGACGTTGGCAGGCTTAAGATCCATCAATTCTCCAACCTGCGTGGAGTTCTTCTTCTCATAGACAAGCTGATAATAAATGGAAATGTCACGTTGGGAAAACTGGGTTCCCAAGACCTGCATCAATCCTTTGGCAAAAAGATCGTCTTCGTCCAAAGCGTGAGGGCTTGTCGATTGCGGACGGTCTTTTTTATTGTCCTCCTCTTCCTGTTTAAGAATGGTCTGCAAAACAGACGAATGCGGAGATTCAATAACCGAAGAATCCGGCTCGTACACCCCATGGGCGCCGCTTTGCTCCTGGTATTTGCGCTGACGGTCATGGACAGTGTTTTCAACCACTTTCTTCAACCAGCTGCGAAAAGAGCCAACATGCGGCTGTTTGTGAAAATTGTCGATGGACTCCATGACAATAATGCCGATGTCGTAGAGCATGTCCTGTCGCTCTTCTCGAGAAATGCCGGCGTTTTTCAGCCAGTAAAGAATCAGACGCCCGTAGAGCATGGAAAACCGTTCCCAGGCTTCGGTTTTTTTGTTGCGTAAATCGTCCAAAAAAGACGATGGCGTTGGTTGACTGAGGTCAATGTTGTCGTTAGGGTTGATTGGGTCGTTTGTCATATTGAAATTGTTTTGTTAATACTTCATTTTACAAGAGTAACTTTTGGAAATCCTTTGGATTTAACCACGCGAGGGCGTTCCGGCGGTCCAAAAATCAAATACGCTTCGACGCCATCGCCGGGAAGATACCGCAGCCCGTCTTCGCCCATGACGCATAACGCCGTCGCCCAAATGTCGGCTTCCATGCATTCGTATGCGATTACTGTAACAGACGCGGGCGATGTGTCGTTGTAGACGGGTTTTCCAGTGCGGGGATCGATTATATGACTGTAATGGACGCCGTCTATATCGAAACCGCGATAGTACGATCCGCTTGTACATACGGCTTTGGTAGTGTAAATCTCCTCCTTAATGTCTTTCCATCGTTCAACGGTTTGAAGGCGAAACTTCCCCCAAACTTTGGACGAGTCGAACGGGTTGACAATGGAAAACGTCCAGAAGTTTCCCTGTTCAGATTTGCCGTAAACGGCAACGTCGCCGCCAATGTCAACCATCGCCCCTTCCGGGTTGGCTTTAATTATCATTCTCAAAGCGTTATCGATGCAGTATCCTTTGGAAATCCCGCCCAAGTCGATGGTGTCGCGTTGTTTTCTGGCTTCTCGAATCTGACTTTCCGTTGGAACTTCTCCGGTTTTCGCGGCGTTTTTCCAAAGTTCAATTACAGGACGAAGGTTGACGTCAAACGCGCCGTGGGTGGCCTTGTTCGCTGTTTTGGCGACGCGAAGAACATGCGACAATTCCTCGGACGGCTTGTCTACCTCGCCGCGATTGAGCCGGGAAATCTCGGAATCGTCAATCCAGTTGCTAAACGTCGCCGTTTCCCAAATGCGAAGCTGGTCTTCAACCTGGCGCAAGGTTTTATGAGCGACGTTCTGTATTGCCGATTTTGATTCCGTCGCTTTGAAAACCATTCCCAGCCGACATTCCGTTCCCATAATGCCTTCCGGCTCGGACAGAACTGTAACAACCGGGTCTGGCGTTTTGGGCTTGAGAAATCCAGCGGCAACTGTCAGGCAAACAACAACTACAAAAAAAACAACGAAAAGAAGATGTGAGGAAGAAGGCTCTTCCTGCAAAGTCTGCTTTTCGTTGTTTTCTGCGTAGTTCATTTACGTTACAAGGATTTAGTCGCCCAGATTTAGAGCTTTGAGTTCAGCGTCCGCTTCCTCTTGATCTCGCTTTTGCTGCGCTTCTGAAACGCCGTTAATTTCGCTATACTCGTCATCGTTTTCTGGATTGTAGTCTTCCTCCGGAGCGGATTCCGAAACAACGGGAGATCCTAAGTTGTCATCCAGCGCGCCGTCTTCTGCTGCGTCCGCTTTCGGCGCTGCGCCAGCGCCGCCAACGTTTTCAGTCTTGATGCTGAAAACGACGCTTTGAGCCGGATTGCCTGGAACTGGCAAAGTCAGGAACAGTTCTTTTGCGCCTGGAACGTAACGTTTGAAAACCAAAACGTCTTGAATTGGCGGATCGTCCGAATACATCGTATGGGTTTCCCGTTTAACGCTTGTTGGAACTTCGCCGGGTTTAAGAGCGATTCCGTAAACGTTTTCGGTATCGCGTAAAAGAACGCTGTTCTTTTTACCGCTTGCAATCTGAACAGACCACGGCGTAAAAGTAACAGTTTTTTTATCGTTGATATTTTTAACTGAAAGGGTAATAATTGTTGACCTGTCGGGAGAGTCAGTCTCAGAACCGTCTTTTTCGGTAATGGGTTCAATGCCCTGTCTGATGGAAACGACTTTAATTTCAACGTCGCCAACTTTGGCGCTTCCAGTAGCGCTGTCGATTGCGTCCTTGGGAACTTCAAACGCTTCTATTGGCTGATTGCTATCTTCGGCAGGATTAGCCTCGGCGTTTTCGTCGGCTGCAGCATTTTCACCTGCAGCGGCGTTTTCGTCTTTTGCGGCGTTATCAGCGTTGGCGTTTTCTCCTTCTGCTGGAGCGGCTTTATCTTCGGCAGTTTGAGCAACCTCAGTTTTATCGGCAGGGGGAACGTTACTGCTGTTGCCCTTTTTCAATGCAAAAATCAGCACAACAACCAGAATCAAAACAAGAACCGATCCGCCTGCGATACCGGCAATAAGAATGGTTTTGTTGTCCATTGAGGAAGCGCCTTTCTTTTTGCCTTTCTTGCCCTTTTTGGGAGAAGACGGAGAAGGCGCGGAATTGCTGGTAAACTCTAAACCATCGCCAAAACTCATCGAACTGGACGTTGAAGACGCTGCTTTTTGGGCAACGGGAATTGCTGCGGCGCGCGGCGGCGCAAGCGGAACTTTAACGTTCGGCGTTTGAGTAAATGCCGGATTGGGAGCTGGCGCAATCGGCGGAACCGGATGTGAAATGCCAACATTAGTGTCGCCAGATTGAACGTTGATAGGCGACGGAGCCGACGGGTCGTTGGACGCAGTCTCGTTAAAAAGTCCTTTAGCGTGAGACGCCAAAGTCCATTTGCCGTCCGCGCCGCGACGGATATAATCTGTAGGGCGAATTTTATTTTGAGCTGCAAGTTGTTTCAGCTTGTTGGAGTCCATCGGACCGTATTCTTTATCGCCGTGTTTTAAATACCAATCAGCCATAGTAATTTTGGATGGGTAAGTATTACATTTTGGGGGAGAATCGTTTTTGTCTCCCAACAATTATCTACTATATATAATACTCTATTTTCAGAAAAAGTCCAGAGTTTTTCTGATTATTTAGTCGTTTTTCTCAAAATTTAGCTCTCTCCCTATAAATATTGTATATTTTTGGTATAATCGGCGGCGCTGTTAAAAAGCTCGTTGAACTCTCAGATTCACGTTAGTTCAATATTATAAACCCTTAACAACCTCGCATTTTACAACATGCCGACCTTGCAAGCCGTTTTATTCGATATGGACGGGTTGATGTTCAACTCGGAAGATATTTATTACGCCTCGTCTGTGGAAGCCGCCCGGCGACGTGGAAAAGTTTACACGTTGGAAATCCACAAAATGATCATGGGAACTACGGTCGAGTTTGCCATGAAAACGATTATCCGTGAGTTGGGCTTGACCGATAACTGGCAGGCGCTGGGCGATGAAACGCAAGTCGTCTTTCGCGAACTTCTGCCGAAGATGCTCAAGCCGATGCCGGGGCTGATGGAATTGCTTGATTTTCTGGACGAAAACAACATTCCCCACGCCATTGCGACCAGTACCAACAGAGAGCTTATGGAATACACTCTGTCGATTTACAATCTGGAACCCAGGTTTGCGAAAACCATTACGGGGTCTGACATTACGCACTGCAAACCAAACCCGGAAATTTACCTTAAAGCAGCAGCCGCGCTGGGTGTTGCCCCGGAAAACTGCATGGTTTTGGAAGACAGCTCTAACGGCTGCCGAGCGGGGAAAAATGCTGGGGCGTATGTCGTCGCCGTGCCGGCAGAACATAGCCAAGGTCAGGATATCAGCTTCGTCGATTTCGTCGCTGACACCCTTGCTGACCCAGGCATCCGTCAGCGGCTTTTGGCTCGTTAAGGGCCCGGGGAGTTGCTTATTCCTCAAATACAGACCCGTCTCGGAACTTAGCCCAGTCGGATTCAAACCACGTTTCTTTTTGAGGAATCGGACGTCGCGGAATCCAGGCGTTTTCTACCTGTTGGGAAATCGGATTCCATTTGGTTTGCAGGACTTTTTCTCTGAAAGAAACGTCCTCGGGAACCTTTTCGACGTTGTCTGCATCGCTTTCCAGGGCGAGAATCAAGGCGGAGCCGCGAGAGCCGACGCCGGATTCCAGAGCAAAGAGAATCGATTCCAGATATACCCAGTGAGCAAAACACAGTTGGACGTTGGACGCCGCGTCGGCTGCGTCGTGAGGAACGCTCGGATTAAACCGACAGCCGGAATTCAAAATTCGTTCGTACTGCGATTTAGCCTGTTCGACAGCCAAAAGAAGCTCTTCCTTTTTGCGAATCGCCGCCCCGAAAGCGGACATGCGGGTTTGGAACTCGTCGCGTTCTTCCTGCCATGTTTTCGGCGCGGACAGCGACTTTTCAAACCATTGCGTCCAGAAATCTTCCATTGCTGCATAGTCCTGAATGCTCGGCGCAGAAGGGGTTGTTTCAAGGCGTCGTTTAATCTTTTGCGCAGCTCGCAGCGACCCGACTTGCCCGGCGTTGAGAGCGGAACCGCCGGGACGTTTAACGCCGTGCGTGCCCGCGACCTCGCCAGCGGCAAACAGACGATTAATCGAGGATTCGTACCACGTATTGACCGCCAATCCGCCGTTGTTATGCTGAGCGCACAGGGCAATTTCCAGCGGCTGAAGAGCCAGGTCGACGCCAAAATCCCGATACAGATTATACGCGCCGGGATTCATCTTTTGCAGACGTTCTAACGGCGTCGCCTGCGTTGCGCCGGACTTTTCCAGATACTCTCGCGCCTCGCTGTCGAGCAGGTCAAAGGAGAATCCCTCAGCATTGGAACGGAAATCCAGAAAGACCTTTTTTCCCTTCTCAACCGTTTCTCGGTAGACGTATAAATCTATCATGGACGAGCCGTCCGGGACCTTGCCGCTGTCGAAGGGCCACTGGTATCCCTTGCGGAAAATATCGGAGAACATCCGGGTTTTGTCACAGTAGTAATCAGGCAGAAATTCGCGCAGCGGTTCGACCGGATTTCCCTGAGAATCGACAGCCGCGGAGACGAATCGGGGAACGACCTGCATGTACGTCCCGGAGACGTTCCAGCGCGGGCTGACAGACGCCAACCCAAACTGGGATTCCGGCAGTCCTTCCGCCGCCGCGCCCGCTCGCAGAGCCAGCCCAATTGCCCCGGTTTGCTGAACCGGATAGACGCTTGTCTTGTACAGCCCCGCCGGACCGCCAACGGCAAAGACCAAGTACTGATACTCAAACGCCGCCAGTTCCCCTTTCGCGTTGACCGCCAAAACCGCCCCGCCGGACGACGAGGGCTGAATTTCAATTGCCGTCCAAGATTCCTCAACCCGAATGTTCAGCTTGGGAATTTGAGCTATCAGCGCCCGGCACATCTCTCTGGACGTGTACGGCCCGACGGACGTCGCGCGGCGAAACGGGTCGTGGTCTGTCTTGTATCCGATGTAACGCCCGTAGGAGTCAAACGGAAACGGCACGCCCAGCGTTACGAGGTTCATAAACCCGCGAACCGACCCGGCGGACTCCACCAGCGCCAGGTCGCCGTGCATCGACCCGCCCGCGAAATACGATTGCGCCATCAACTCCGGGGAATCCGACTCGTCGCACAGCGACAACTTGTAATACGTCTGCTTGTCAGACCCTGTATTGATTGACGTCCCCATCTGAAGCCCTTCTGTCAACACGATTAAATCGTCAACGCCAAGGCGTTTGAGGGAGACTGCCGCATTGAGTCCCGCGGCGCCGGAACCGAGAATTAACGTTTGCGTGGAAATCGTTTGCATGGTCGTGATTAAAATATTGGCTGCGAGTTTTTTTTATTTGATTATACCCGTCCCAAGACTCCCCGTCAAGAGGCATAAAAAGATTGCAGCAGGGCAGGGCGTTACTTCTGCCGATAGCCGCCGTGCCGTTTTTTCGGATTGTTTTTGGAGAACTTCTGTTTAGAAGACGTCTGCTTGGGCGGATTGGGCGGAATGAGGCATTTTGGTCCGAAGCCGATCAGGTCTTTTCGCCCCTCTTTAATTAACGCTTCTTTGACCCATTGGTAATTCTCGGGCAAGAAGTACTGCATCAAGGCGCGCTGCATGCGTCTGTCACGCTCGTTTTTGGCGACGTAAAGCGGTTTCCCAGTCGCGGGGTCGGATTCGGTATAGTACATAGCCGTCGCCCAATCAAAGGGGCCTGGCCAGAAGTCCTGAACTTGCTGGGGTCGAAGGTTATGATCGCGAAGGTATTCCGCCAGACGAATCATGGCTTTCAGGTCGCAGCCGGGGTGCCCTGCGATAAAATAGGGAATAAGATACTGCTTTTTCCCGCAGCGTTGACTGGCGTTTTCAAACTGTGTTACAAACCGCTCGTAGACGTCGATGCTGGGCTTTTGCATACATTGCAGAACCTCGCCAGCGACGTGTTCCGGGGCGGTTTTGAGATACCCGCCGACGAAATTGTCTGCCAGTTTCTGGATGTATTCCGGGCTGGAAAGCGCGACGTCGGTTCGTATTCCCGACGCGATAAACGCCTTTTTGACGCCCTTGATTTTTCGCGCCGATTCCATCAGTTCAATAACAGGCGTATGATCCGTATTGAGGTTAGGGCAGATCTTGGGATACAGGCAAGACGTCCGGCGGCACCGCTTCATCTGCTCCGGTCGTCGACAGGTCATTTGATAGCTGTTGGCGGTCGGACCGCCCAGGTCGCTGATAACGCCGGTAAACCCGGGCTGAGACTGCATGCGTCGAATCTCGTCCAGGACGTTGTTACAGCTTCGAGACTGGATTATTTTCCCTTCGTGAGCGGCAATCGAGCAGAACGAACAGCCGCCAAAACAGCCTCGGACAATCTGAACCGAGTTCCGAATTACGGTCAAAGCGGGAATCTCGGCCGAGCCGTATTTGGGGTGCGCCTGACGCGTAAAGGGCATGGAATAGACCTCGTCCATTTCTGATTCCGTCAGCGGTCTTTGCGGCGGACGAACGACGACGTGTTCCGTCCCAAATCGCTGAACCAGCGTCCGGGCGCAAAACGGGTTGAGTTCGTTGTAGATAATCCGGGTCATTTCAGCAAACTTCTCTTTGGATTGCTGAACCTCGTCCCAAGTGGGCAGTTCGATAACGTCGTCGCCGGTCGGGATGGGCGTTTTCATTCCGCCGCGATACGCCGTTCCGGGAATGTCGTGAAGCCAGGACAAGTCGCCGGACTCGTCGTTTACATGCTCTTCCAGACGCCGCATGACTTCCAGAAACGTCAGCTCGCCCATGCCGTACATGAGCAAATCCGCCTTGGAATCGAGCAGAACCGACCGCCGCAGCTTGTCGCTGTAATGGTCGTAATGCGCCAGCCGACGCAGCGATGCTTCTATCCCCCCGATGAGAACCGTACAGCCGGGATACGCCTCTCGGGCGCGCTGAGAGTACACGTTGACCGCTCTGTCGGGACGCCGCCCCAGCTCCCCGTTGGGAGAATACGCGTCTGCGGATCGGAGACGTCTAAACGGCGTGTACTTGTTGACCATCGAGTCCATCGCGCCAGCGGAAATCCCAAAAGCCAGGCGCGGACGCCCAAACTCTCGCCACGGCTGACAGCTGTGCCAGTCCGGCTGGTCGAGAATCGCAACCCGATACCCGTGTTTGGAAAGCCATCGCCCCAGTATCGCCGCAGCAAAAGACGGGTGGTCGACGTACGCGTCTCCGGTTACAAAAACCAGATCCACATAGTCCCAGCCTCGCTGACGCATTTCCAGAGCGGTTGTCGGCAGAAACGGGTTGTCGTTAGATGTCATATCGATTTACAAATTTGACGGAGTCTGGAGCAAAATCACTGAGCGTCAGCATTGAAAAATGAAAATAATTACTAAATTAGGCGTCACAGGCAAATGTTATATGATTGTTTGAATTGATTTGTTGCTGCAAGGCGCTTTGTTACAAACAGTTGCTAAAAGTTAGCTATTTTAGCGCTCTGAGGAATAAAGCGCTGTCAAGTGAACTGCAACTCCTTCATATATTATACATCGGAAAGTTATTCTTCAAGGGTGAATCATTTAAAAAAGTGGAGCAATCATGATGAAATCTTAAGAAAAAACAGATATAGAACTATATAAATGCAAATATTTATAATTTTTTACAATTAATAATTGTCCTATTGCAAAACTTTGAAAATGTGGTATAAATAATGTCGCAATATGTAATTATATTGTTATTCAAAACGCAATTAGAGTATCTTGTTGCCTTTTAACGTTTTATCCGTTTTTCCATTGGCGTTAGAAGTATATTTGATTTTGTTTTGAGTAATAGG
Source organism: Thermoguttaceae bacterium (assembly GCA_045586185.1). Taxonomy (GTDB): domain Bacteria; phylum Planctomycetota; class Planctomycetia; order Pirellulales; family Thermoguttaceae; genus RUG11551. The sequence goes on from JAZMZV010000154.1 coordinate 11,715, forward strand.
GCGAGTTTTTTATTTCATTAATTTTTTATGCAAAACACACAACGACAGGTTTTGGCTCTTATTGAAACGTCCAGCGATTTTGGGCGCGGCGTTCTCAAGGGGGTGCTGAACTACACACAGACTCTGGCGTCAAAAAATATGACGCCGTGGCATGTTCGGTTAGAACCTTGCAACGTATGCGAAAAAGTTCCAGGAGATTTCGCATCATGGCATGGAGATGGCATCATTTCCCAAAGCAACTCAACAGACATCTATCGTCAACTTCAGAAGAAAAAAATTCCGATTGTTGAACTCCTCAATAACGACATTCCCAGTGGCGTAGATATTGATTTCGATTTTGAAGAAATTGCAAAGATTGCCGCCATGCATTTTTGCGACAGGGGTTTGACTAATATTGCGTGGTACGCAGTTAACAACGTCTGGTGGTGCAACCGCCTGCGAGACTTCTTTGTTCAGGAATTGCGTAAACAGGATCGCCGATGCTTTGTTTACCCGGACGACGTCTCTACAGAATACGAGTATCATCGTCCATATTGGAATGACGCTCGCCGTAAATCCTTGATTAAATGGCTCAAAAAACTCACGTATCCCGTTGGGATTCTGGCTGCTTCCGATATGTTGGCGGAAAGAATCATTGAGGCGTGCAAAGAACTCGAATTGGACGTTCCTAATCAGGTTGCCGTTTTGGGCGTTTCCAACGATTCGCTTATGTGCAGTTTGTCTTCGCCTCAGTTATCCAGCATTGATCTGGACGCTGAAAGATACGGTTATCTTGCAGCAGAACTGCTGGACAAGAAAATGAACAGTCGCAAAAATGAAAACAGCGCCGCAGAAGCTCACGCTCCAATTGTCGTTCCTCCCAAAGGCGCTGTTGCAAGACATTCAACGGATACGGTTGCTACAACCGATCCGTACTGCATTGAGGCGATTGAATTCATTCGAAAGCATTACACGGAAAAGATTTCTGCTGTTGACGTCGCCAACAGCGTAAAACTTTCCCGCGCCATGCTGGATCGTCGATTTTTAGCCAGTTTTGGACGGACGATTAACAAGGTTATTACCCGTCTTCGAATGGAAAAGGCTGAATTCCTGCTGCTTCAAACCGATCAAAAAATCGGTCAGGTGGCGGCAAATTCCGGGTTTAACTGTTACGAATACTTCTTCCGCGCTTTCCAGCAGCGGCACAACATGACCCCGGAAGATTTTCGCTCTAAAAATTAGTGCGTCTGCATAAACCTTAAGTTGTTTTAACAACCAGACAAAATAAAAACAGCGGTTAAACAAATGTTTCTAACCGCTGTTTTTTTGTGTCCCTCATAGGATACGGAAAATATCAATTATTACATCGGCGGAGGCGGAGGCGCGTTCTTTCCCGCTGCGCTTTCGATTACAACCTGCGAGAACCAGACAATCCCAGCAAGGTATCGCAAAAGCAGCGTTATGAGAATAAACGCCAAGGTATGAAACGCTGCGCTTCCCCATTCCAGTTCGTAAAAACACATGCACATAAACGTTCCAAACGCAGCAAGGACGATTGAGCAAATCGCCCACATCACCGGCGTTTGACTGGATAACGTACCCAAGTACATCAAATACGACAACGCTCCCCACATGCCAACGTAAACCAGAGAAATTACGCCTGTTCTCCAGTAGAAGTCGAAACCGTGAATGGATTCCAGCATCTCGTCCTTTTTAACCAGCGGATACAAGCCTCCAACGATCACAGGCGTTACAACGCATAATCCGGCGGCGGCAACAAGAAAGTTTTGGTTCAGGTTGATAAACTTTCCCAGAACAAACGTTGCCACAAGCGCGCCCAACACCCCTGCTGTTATAATGATTGCCTGAACCCGGTTAAACTTTCTCTCGCCGCGTTCCAACGGTTTGAGGACAAGTTTTCCCTGGGCGTTTTTACCGCCGCTGGAAAATGACTCTCCACCGTGAATGACGACTTTCTCTGCTGCGGGAGCTTCGTTGGGGATTTTGATAATAGTCTTGCAGTACTTGCAAGGACCGCTCTTGCCGGCGAACTTCTCGCTGACAACGAACTTTTTATGACATCCGGGACAGGTTACTGTAATTGCCATGGAAACTCTGAATAGTTAGGAATGAGGAGTGAGGAGTTTTTAGCTACTAGCCCCTAGCTTTTAGCTTTGTATTTTTAGTTTCCGGCTTTAATTATTAACGCTAAGAAATACATATAACAAAGCTAATGACTAGGAGCTAATAGCTAACAGCTAATTATTATTTCAGGTTCTTTTCGTCGAACGCGTCGACCTTCTTGGCGGCTTCCTTGAGGAAGTCGGCAAACTGCGGCAAAGCGGAGGTGAACGCGGTGTTGAGGAACGTATCGACAGCGTCCAGAGCCATGGCTTCGCCCCAAATCATGGCGCCGAGGCACAAAACGTTGGAGTTGTTGATTGTTCGGCACATTTTCGTGGCGAAAACGCTTTCGACGACAGACGCGCGAATGCCTTTGCATTTGTTGGCGACAATCGACATGCCCATGCCGGTTCCGCAGAACAGAATGCCGTTTTCACAAGTTCCGTCCTGAATGTACTTGCAGGCGATCGGAGCGGATTCGAAGTAGGGGATGTCCGGATTTTCAGCGCGGGCGCCGACGTCAATGACTTCGTATCCTTTGCCCTTCAGATCGGCAACAACGGCGTCTTTGAGTCCAACGGCAAACGGGTCAGCGGCTACTACGATTTTTTTACTCATGGTTTTCTCCTTTACGGTTGATTCTTGTGAAACGGGTTCTTCGGCAAAAACGCCAGACGATGCGCCAGCAAGCGTTCCGACTGCCAGCGCTGCCGACGCGGCAATAAATTTTCTGCGATCCATGGCAGATTGCTCCAATATAAAAGGAAATGAAAAAGCTATCGACGTTATTCGTCAACTTTATTTTTACTATTTTACAAACTCGTTAAGAAAAATAAAAGGGGGGGCGCCAGAAAAAATAGAAATCCCCTAAATTTAGGATAGAATAAAAAACGCCCCGAGAACAAACGTTCCCGGGGTTGTTTGATTTTGTAACGCTCTGAATTGCTCAGGCGCGTTCAGGCTTTGTTAATATCAGCCGTTCTTCTTCTGGAAGTCAACCATGAAGTCGCGCAGGGCAATGACGCCTTCTTCCGGCATGGCGTTGTAGATGGACGCGCGGCAGCCGCCGACGGAACGGTGTCCCTTGAGCGTGCAAAGACCGTTTTGAGCCGCTTCAGCAATGAACTTGGCGTCCATTTCAGGCGTCTGCATGCGGAACGGGACGTTCATAATCGAACGGCATTCTTTCTTCGCGTGACCGATATAGAAGCCGTCAGAGTTGTCGACGACTTCGTACAGCATGGCGGCTTTGCGCTTGTTGATTTCGTACATGTTCGCCAGACCGCCGATGTCGTTGATGAGCCAGTCTGTTACAAGTTTAACCATGTAGATGGCGAACGTCGGCGGGGTGTTGTGCATCGAACCTTTGCTGTCTTGAAGTTTGTAGTCCAGCATGGCGGGCAGACCTTCCGGAACGCGTTCGAGCAGGTCTTCTCTCATAACGATAATCGTAACGCCGGCGGGACCGATGTTTTTCTGAGCGCAGGCGAAAATGCAGCCGTAGTCGTTGATGTCGATCGGCTTGTGAAGGAAGTCGGACGAGGCGTCGCACAGCAGCGGAACGCCGTCCGGGGTCTTCGGGGCTTTCTGGAACTGGACGCCCTGAATCGTTTCGTTGCAGCAGTGATAAACGAAAGCGGCATTCGGGTCGAGGTCAAGTTCGGAATCGTCCGGAGTGCGGATGAAGTTGTCGGCAGAGCCGTCCCAGCAGGCGCGAACGGTCGTTTGGGTTTTGCCCTGTCCCATAGCGGTTTTGCTCCACGTTCCGTTGACGATGTAGTCAGCGGACTTGCCTTTGGCGAGGTTCATGGGAAGCATGGCGAACTGAAGGCTTGCGCCGCCCTGCAGGAACAGAACTTTGTAGTTGGACGGGATATTGAGCAGCTGACGCAGGTTGGCTTCCGCCGCGCCGATGATTTCTTCAAACGGCTTTGAGCGGTGGCTCATTTCCATAACGGACATGCCGCTGTTGTTGTAGTTGAGCATTTCTTTCTGCGCTTTTTTCAGAGCGGGAAGAGGAAGCATAGCCGGACCAGCTGAAAAATTGTAAATTCTTTCCATGATAGGTTTAGGTAGGGGGGTTAAAGGAATTGAAATTGGTAATTATCAATTATGTTGTCAGTCGTCTGACGGGTGAATTGGCTCCTGACCGTCGAGAACGCACATGGCGTTTTCCGCGGCGCGCTGTTCCGCTTCTTTTTTGGACTTTCCCCAGGCAGATGGGTAATAATACCCGCCGACTTTCACAGCGACCTTAAAGCACTTGGCGTGTTCCGGTCCCTGAACGTCTAACAAAGCGTAAACAGGCGTTTTCCCGTGTTCTTTTTGAATACGGCTTTGCAGCGTAGCTTTGTAATTTTCGCCTTCTTTGCCGTCGATGGCGTCTTCGACGTGGGAGATGAAAAATCTCTCGACGTAATCCTGCGCCGTTTCAAAGTCGCTGTCCAGATAAATCGCTCCGATAATCGCCTCTTGCAGGTTTGCCAGCAGAGACATCGGCATTCCCTGTCCCGTTTGGGTCATGCCGCGACCCAGGTGCAGGAACCGCCCGATTCCCTGACTTTGGCTGACCAGAGCGCACGTCTGCCGGCTGACGACTATAGATTTTATTTTCGTCATTTCGCCTTCCTGAAATTCAGGATATTCGCAAAACAGGTACGTGCAAATCGTCAGCCCCAAAACGGAGTCGCCGAGGAACTCCAAACGCTCGTTGGACTTATTGCGGCTTATCGCCCCGGAAGAATGCGTAAGCGCTTCCTCTAAAAGGCTTTTATCGTCAAACGTATATCCCAAAACGCGCTCGCAGGCGGCAATATCCGGATCGTCATATGCGCGATTCGAATAGAAATCGTCCGAATCGTCATCGTAGTCGTCGTCAGAATATCGGCTATGCGAACGGGTCATGTTAAAATAGGGAAAATTTTCGCGTTGTTTATTACAGCGCCCGGCGGTTTGAGTAATTTGTTGGAAAATCGGAGCAAACCAGCCAAGCTCCTATTTCGTAAAAATTATAAATATATTATAAAGAAGATTAAAAATAGTAAAAGCCCCCCCACAGGGAGAAATCCTCACAGCTTTAGCTGTGGGATTTATTAAAAATAAAAAATCGTAGCCCACGCCTTTAGGCGTGGGATCAAAACGACATGAATAATTAATAATTCAACGCGCGAAATCCTACTCTCTTTAGCGCCCCGTTAAGGGACGCTAAAGAGAGTAGGGGGGTAAGCTTTTTGGAGAGGAATGTTTATCTAATCCCCCAGATAAATCTGGGGGCTACGAATTGTAAAATTTTTTCACATATACGATAATGAAAACCAACAATACGATAATTGCCGTTTTATTTGCGATTTTGACTTTTGCCGTCTGCTCGCCCGGTATGTCCGACGACGACGCGGCTGCGATTAATCAGGCGAAAGGTCTGTCCAAGGCGTTTCGGGCGGCGACGAAAAAGGCTCTGCCCGCCGTCGTTCAGATTAAGAATTCAGACAATATCGAAATGCCGGCTATCGGGTCAGGCGTTATTATTGATGGCTCTGGAATTGTTCTTACCAACAACCACGTTACCGTAGACGAAAAAGTTTTGTACGTTCAGCTTACCGACGGGCGAATCTATAAAGTTCTTCAATTCAGAACCGACCCCTATACAGACCTGGCGGTTTTGCAGATTAAGCCGGAAGAGAAGCTGCCCTTTGCAAAGCTGGGCGATTCCGACCAGATGGATATCGGCGACTGGGTGCTGGCAATCGGCGCGCCGTTTTCTCTTGACCAGTCCGTCAGCGCCGGAATTATCAGCGCCAAAGACCGCTCTATTGAAGAAATGCCGCGAACGACGATGATTCAAACGGACGCCGCTATCAATCCCGGCAATTCCGGCGGTCCGCTTATCAATCTTGACGGCGAGGTTATCGGGATTACCTCTGCAATCTATACGACCAAGGGAAGCTACGAAGGCGTCAGCTTTGCGATTCCGTCCAATACCGCCCGCTGGGCAAGCAATGAGCTGCTTCACTACGGAAAAGTGCGCCGTTCGTACCTGGGCGTTGGCACGTCTCCGGTTCCGCCGCAGACGATTCGCGCTATGGGAATCCCAATTCGCCCGGCGGTGAGGATTTCCCGATTTTTCGCTAACAGCCCGGCGGAAAAATCCGGCTTGCAACTTGGCGACATCATTCTGGAATTCAACGGTCAGCCCGTCAAGACGGCGGCGGACATTCAGCGGCTTGTCGAACAGACTCCGGCGGGATCTGTCGGGAAAATTACCATTTACCGAAAAGGCGGTCAGCCGTCCCCCTTGATGATGGTTCAGGTCAAAGTCGCGTCCATGCCAGACGATTTTCTCAAACGCGCCGCCTCTGGGTTTGACGGCGAGGACATTCAGGTGTTCCAGTCCGAAGAATTGGGCTTTTCCGCTATCGACCTTCACCAGCAATTGGCGGGACAGATCAACTTAACGCCCAACACCGGGATTTACATCATGGACGTCAGCCAGAACTCTCCCGCCATGCGCGCCGGGTTGAGAAAGGGCATCGTCATTCAGGCGTGTAACGGCATAAAAACCTGGACGGTCAACGAGTTCGTCGCTGCCTTGGAACGCGCCGACCTCAACCGCGGCGTTATGCTGACGATTCTGGTCAACGGACGCCCCACGTCGGTTCTGTTGCGAAGGTAACGCTGTCCTCAAAGCGAATTTTACAAAATGAAAGGCGGTAACGAAGCGAACGAAGAGAGCGAAGTTACGCTTAATCGAGCGTCTTCGCCCGCTTCGTCTTTTCTCCTAAAAGATTATATCGCCTTTTTCAGGTGATAATGAGAGTATTTCGCCGTTGTCGTCTTTCAGATCTGAACCAACGCTGTACAGAATAAAAGGACGCCAGACGGGAAAACGGTCGTCGTCGAATTCGTGACGGTATTCCGGGTCTTTTTCTCGACCTTGTTTCAGCTCGCGTTCCCAGTCCTCTTTTGACTGTTCGTTGCTCCGATATCCCAGCGTGTTCTTGCCAGAGCAGGGGTCAAAGCGAATGGCGCCTTGCTGTTTTTCGTCCCAGTATTTTCCGACCAATTGTTCAAGCGATTCTGGATATTGACCTTCTTTGACTCGATAGCGTTCTATAGCAATGGCGACCTGAACCAGCTTTTGCGTTGCGGAATATCTGTCTCGTGAATGAAGAGTAATATTAGCAGGGGGAAATAATGCTTTCCCGGCAGATGAACAGGAGCGTCTTCGGATTGTCAGCCAATCAGGAAACGGAGAAGAGCTGTTAGAACACAGGAATTCATAATATTCCTTAAGCTTTTGATCTCGAATGGCGCGATCGTTCTCAAAACAAGCGTCCTCAAGGCGCAGACGACATTGGTATAACCGTTCTCGAACGATATTTTCATCCACGAGCAGGAAATAAGGCGGAATAATTGTATCATATATAAAAACCTCAAATACAGACAAAATGCCTACGTCTAATAATCTAGAAATTGCCACTTCTGCATAACTTCCGTTGTGAACGCCGCCGTCAAATACAAAATGCTGAACAGCGTCGTATATGCCTATTAATTCGCCATCAATGATGGTTTTTAAATCGACAAGATAATTCTGTGCAGCCAGCTTGTTCAGACGATCCCATTGCGCGTCGGTCATTGACTCGCAAAAACCGGGCATTCGAAGGGCTGCTTTTACAGAATCCCATACAGTATCGGCGATAGCTTGATTAATCAGTCCTGTTACAAGACAGTTATAACCTTCTTCGACTCGTTTAGCATAACGAAGCAGCGTTTCCATGTCGTCCAGAGCCTGGTCAATATTCCCATCTCCCAAAGAACGACGAATACGCATGTTAAATATATGCGTAACAATTAGTCTAATGTTGCCGTAATGCAATAGTGAAGTTATAATAGGAGATCTAAACGCAAATGGACATTGGAAAACCGGCATGCGAATTGCCTTCGACCATGCGTCCAGTTCTGCTGCATGGTCGTCCAGCCATTGAGAAGCAATGGGATGCTGATCAGACGTCCAAGCAGGACCGGAAGACAACGCTTGTTTGTAAAATTCATAGACGTCTTTAGCTAACGATTCTTGAAAATACGGATCGTCCGCGTTTTTGTCCGGATCTAATTCAATGTCTGCATATTGTGTATTTTGCCGAATAAATTCAGCTTTATCGAAATTAAGCTTTTTGACGTCAATTTTATTTTCAGCAAGATATTTGCTGAAGTCGGGAATCTTGTCGTACTTCGGCTTGAGATTCGGGTCGAGTTGAAGCTGTTCGCAGGCGGCTTTCCAGCTTTTGTCTTCGGGAACGTCGTCAATAATTTTCGCGCCATAAAGTTGACATAGATGTCGAAAGCCGTTCTCTTCCGGGTTCTTAAATAACGGCTCCATTTTCTCATACATCGCCTTGGCGTAATCGACTTTTCCGTCCGGGCGTCTTGGTTGAGTAATATAATGTGAGCGTTCTGTAATTGTTACAGATGAAAGCGGGAATTGAGTTAACGCAACCAATATTGCCGCGGCGTGAAGCAGCCAAAATCGCTTGTGTCTCCAGAACGGTCGAACTTTATCAATTTGTCGAGGATAATTATTTTCCTGCGCTTGTCCGGGCAGGAAAAATGCGTAAATGGCGCCAGCAATCCAGCCAATAACGGGAACGAGAAAACAGGGAATCGCCCAGTAGCCGGAATGGTTTCTGTCGTGGAATCGGCGAGCGAGCGCCGCGACGGTTGTCGGAATGAATTCGATTAACAAAACGAGCGAGGCGAAAAAGACGACGCTGCCCCAGAACGCGCTGTAGTATCGCGTTAAATTATACGCGAGTGTATACAACAGAATGTACAATCCTGTCAGAACGAGGGCGAATCCCCAGAACGTCTTGCAGCTTGTGCGGCTGGAATAGTCGCCCCGCTGAGTCGTGAAACAACGCACTACTGAACTGATATAGTTTAACATGGCAGAACCCCTCTCTGTAACGTTTAGGATAGAATAAGTAACGTCTGATTATGTTACTATTATAATCTGTTTTTAATTTAAATGCAAGAGGTGTACAAAGATTTATTTTTAGTGATGATTAGACGAGCCGGGGCGCGTAAGCCCCGGAAAAAACTCACGCAAAGTTCGCGAAGTTCGCAAAGTTATCAATTAGTGAACGCTTGCGGCGGAAGCTTCCAAAAATCTCTTTCGCAGGAAAGCGCCTCCGCCCTGCTGGTTCGCGGACATACTGTCCGCAAAAAGAAAACAAGACTCGCTGACACCCTCCGCCGCAGCCGAAAACCTATCTGGATCGCGGACATAAGTCCGCAAAATGAAAAATACGTTTCGGCGGAGACACGCCCGCGAACCAGGCTGAACAAAGGTTTTCTTTGACAAAGACAGTAGCCCGAAGCCGGGCTACATCCAGAGGAGTTTTTCGGCTTCGTCATTTTGGTATGCACGCCTCTTAACGGTTTACGCAAGCGACCAACGGGAGCGGTTATAATACGTTTCGCGCGGCAGCGCGAATTGGGAGCGGCGCCTCGCCGCCCTTTTTTGAAAAAAAGGTTCTTCCCCTCATACTCCCCTTTCCAAAAAACTTTAGCAAGGGGAGAAAATACGGTAAGACCGTCGTAAACCAATCGGCGAAAATCCGTCTAATCCGTAAAATCCGTGTGCGGACTGACCTGGCAACGGACTATATTCTATTTCCTGTTAACCGCCTTGAGATGGTAAATCGCCTGTTCTGTCAGGATTCTGCCGCGGCGAGTTCGGACGATCAGTTCGCTGCGTAACAGGAACGGTTCGACTTCGTCAACCAGCGTGTCGGGCGAAACGTTCATCGTATGAGCGACCGCTTCCACCCCAACGGGTCCGCCGGCGAAAACGCGCTGAATTGTGTCGAGATACTTTCTGTCCTGCGGGTCAAGACCGAGAATGTCAACTCCCTGCATTTCCAGCGCTTTATTGGCGACTTCTAAATTGATAAACCCATGAGCGCGGCTGACGGCGTAGTCTCGCACCCAGCGCAAGCGGTTGTTCGCAATTCGAGGCGTGCCGCGAGAACGTCGGGCGATTTCCAGCGCCGCTTCGTCGTCCATGCCGACAGAGAGCTTTTGAGCGTTGCGAGTGATAATCGACGCCAGCTCCTCGTTCGTATAGAAATCCAAATGCTCGCGCATCTGGAATCTGTCACGCAGCGGGGCGGAAAGCAGACCGGCGCGGGTAGTTGCCCCGATAACCGTAAACGGCTTGAGCTGCATGTTGAGCGTTCGAGCGTTGACGCCTTCTCCCAGCGTCAGGTCGATGCGGAAATCTTCCATGGCGGGATAGAGGAACTCTTCAACCGCCTTTTGCATACGGTGAATTTCGTCGATAAACAAAACCGACCGTTCCGTCGCGTTGGTTAAATACGGAATGAGATCTTTAGGCGCCTTGAGCGTTGCGCCGGAAGCGATTTGGAAATCGACGCCCATTTCCGCTGGAATGCACATCGCAAACGTCGTTTTGCCCAATCCGGGAGGCCCGTCGAAGAGAATATGCCCCAGCGGTTCGCGACGTTTCAAAGCCGCGTCGACGGTAATCTTAATTCGCTCGAAGACGTCCCGCTGACCGATCATTTCGTCCATGCGTTTTGGACGCAATGCGGAATCTTCTTCATTGCGCTGCAGCGCGGACTTCGCATCGGTATTGCTGCTTTCGGGTTGATCTTGAAAATCGTCGTCGTCAGAATTGTGAATTATGGCTTCTCTTGGCATTGGATTTATGGAGTTGGGAGTAATTGTGAATGATAAGAATTATTATACCATATTGAGGCGCTTGCGTCAACCACGTTCGCTTGGGTGTGTTCAAATTTGGGGGGCATGAAATCATGAAAAAGGAAAAAGAACGCAGAAACCGCAGACTACTCGCAGAATACGCAGAGACGGACTGGGAATGTGGCGACAACGCTAACTACGTTAGCTTCGCCACGATTCCCGTCCGATTTATTAAATTTTTAAAAATCGCAAACGGACATCGTGTCATAGCCCGGCAACGTCGGGCGTAGATGACACATGTTCGTTTGCTTCTGCGTTCTCTGCGAGGAGTCCGCGTACTCTGCGTTCAATAATAAAAACTATCTATCTTCGCAACCCAAGATTTATTACACTCCGTTCGTTTCGCTCACACCCACGGGTTAACACCCGTGGCTCGCCTAAGCGTAACTACGCTCCCGTTGGTCGCTTCGTTACCGCCTTTCATCCACTTTCTACTCCCAGCGCTCTCTTATCTCTGCTGTTGGTAAATCTCCATCAGCAACGCCTGAACGTCTTTGAACTTCTTTTTGGATTCCAGAGCTTTGTCGATAAGTCGTCTGGCGTCGGATTCGGAATGACCCAGCGAGAGGAGCGCTTCGTAGGTTTCGCCGACCACGTCCGGGGCGATTTCGACGTCGCCTTTATCGGTGTCGCGAGCGATCATCAAAGCGAACTTCGGGACTTTACGACGCAATTTCGCGATAATTCTTTCCGCAGAGGCGGGACCGATGCCCGGCAGCGCGGCAAGCGTTTTGGCGCTTTGCTCTTCGATAGCGGCTGCAATTTCCCGAACCGGTCTGACCATGGCGCGAAGAGCTTTCTTTACGCCGACGCCGTCGACGGAGCAGAACAGTTCAAAGAATTCCCGTTCTGCCGGAGAGAGAAACCCTACAATTCGAGGGGTTAAACGTCCGCCTTGCGCGGCGTTCCCCTCGATGTATTCGATGGTATAGAATCGAACCTCTTCCCCGACTTTCCCTTGAAGCTGACGCCGGGCGAATTCCGGGATAAACACTTCGTATACAAACGGACCGGTTTCAATTCCCGCCCAATCGTCGTATAACAGCGTCAGCTTGCCAGTAAGTTGAGTAATCATAATAAGGTTTTATTCGCGTTAGGCGGCGAATTCCGGGCGGCGTTTGGACAGCTGCATTTGAAGACGCTGTACGATGCTGGAATGAATCTGGCTGACGCGGCTTTCTGACAGGTCGAGCGTTGCGCCGATTTCCTTCATGGTCATGTCCTGATAATAATACAGCAACAGAATAAGCCGTTCGTTACGTTTAAGCCCTTTTGTTACCAGACGCATCGTGTCGATTTTCTGCAATCGTTCGGTGGGATCTTCGCCCTTCATGTCTTCGAGAATATCTAATTCGCTAACTTCTTTGGAACTGTCTGTTTCAGACCACTTTTTATTCAAACTGACGACGTTGACGGCAGTGGCGCTGGCGGTCAGCTTTTTCAGCTCTTCGACGGAAATCTGGAGAAAGTCCGCCAATTCCTGATCGGTCGGCTGACGCCCGAGTTTTTCGTCCAGCGTTTTTGTCGCTTCGCTGAGTCGTTTGGCTTTCGTTCTGACCAGGCGCGGAACCCAGTCCATGGAACGCAGTTCGTCCAGCATAGCGCCGCGGATTCTCGGTGCGCAATACGTTTCAAACTTGACGTCGCGGGTTAAGTCAAACGCTTCTACTGCGTCAATAAGACCAAAAATTCCTGAAGAGGTCAGATCGTCAATATCTACGCCGTCTGGCAGTCTGGACCATACGCGTTGAGCATGATATTTAACCAACGGAATATAAAGTTCAACGATTTGATTCCGCAGGTCAATGTTTTTCGGGTCGGCTTTGTAACGTTCCCATAACGCGGCAACTTCATCTGGGGAGACTCGTGTTGCGGTCATTATTTCCTCCGTGAATTACTTTAAGGTTATACAGAGCCCTATTATTCCATAGTGGATGATATGAATCCACTTTTATGGAACATGATTCTGTAATTTTCCATAGCGCGTCCATACGCCATAGATACCTTCTGTTTGATTGTGATGTTTGGTTGTACATGTATTATCGTCCAGAGCGCCTTCAGAGAACAGAAAAACTTTAGTAAAAAATTTAAAAACCAAAAAGACTATCTAAATTAACATTTGGAGAATAGAGAATGGGGAATAGAGGTTTGAAAATAGACAACATAGAGAATGTGAATATATGGTTACTCGGGTTGATGATGAGAGTATAAGAAGAATAAATAGAGTGTATAGGATAATGAAGGTGGAGAAATGGTACGTTGCAAATAACGAATCTGTAGGCGGTCTCCTAACCCCGAAGGGGTTAAATTTCTATAACCGGCGGTTTTCAACCACCGGCACGAAACGAGCTATCTCGTCTATTCTAATCGAGTCAACCTCTTTTTTCTCTCCCCCAGCGACTATGTCGCGGGGAAGAGGAAAAAGAGTATTTGTCGATTTCTTTAATTTCGCGTTGTTCATTCCGTAGGCTGAAGCCGACGGTTATAGACGTGTCGTCCTTTCAGGACTTTTCGGTTTTTGCAATCCCGTTCTCTATGCGCGCTTTTGCCGCTATTTCTGGATTCCTTCGGCGGCTTGTTTCTTTTTTTGATACTCTTTTAAAATCTCGACAGCGTCTTCCATGGATTCCTTCTCGGCAATGTCCAGCGGCGTTTCGCCATCGTCGTTTTTAGCGTTGACGTCCGCGCCGCGATCGAGAAGGTATTCTAAAATTTGAACGTTGCCATATTTGCTTGCGGCGTGAATTGGGGCGTTTCCCTTGCTGTCGACCGCGTTAAAATCAACGCCGTTGTCAGCCAGGAATTTAACCATTTCCAAATCGCCGCACTGCGCCGCCGCGTGAGCAAGCGTTACTCCCTTGTTAGTATGAGTAAAAGAACCTTCTTTTACGACAACGTCAAGCTTTGCTCCGCATTTGATCAAAGCTTTAACCATATCCAGCCGATTGCATTTTACCGCATAGAAAATAACCGACGCTTTTTTCACATCAACGCCGTGGTCAACAAGCCATTGAATATCCATTGGGGATCCCATCTTAACAATATCAGAAAGAATCCTGTCGGAATATTTATCGAGGACTTTTTTCAAATTAAATCCGTTATCAAGAACGATTTGAATTAACAGATAATTACCCTCAAGAAGAGCGCTTTTTATAAAAGTCGCCGGATGACGTTTGATATAGTTCAAACAGTCCGGCTGTCTGATAAGCCAGTTTATAAGTTCCGGGTTTGGGCATTGATAAACGCCTTCCGTTAGAACGGTTTTATCTGAATCGTTTTTAATGTATTTGGCGCCGCGGCGAATCAAGTCCTGCGTCATTTCCAGATCCCCGCTTCTCAAAGCGCAGTCCAAAAGCGTTCCTGGACTTTCCAATAAGCAAGCCCAGGCGAAACTTCCATATATATTGACGTCTGCGCCATAATCAAGCAATATTTGTATTGTTCTCAGCTCATACTCGTTGTAAATAAATCTAAAAATATGGGCGTTAAACGCTCTATCAACCACTTCTTTGTTTTTGAATATTCCGTGCTGAATCAGAAATCGAAATTCCGATAAATCACAATTGTTTGAAAAGCTGTTCTTTAAGTTATTTGCTATTTGAAGGGAAACGTTTAACGCTTCCCATTGAACGGGAGACAACGCTAAAGCCAACCCCTGTTCCGTTAGAGACTTTGGCGCGCGGAAGAAGTCAATTTGGCTTATCTGACGTTTTATATGCCGTAAACATCTTGGGGATATATTATCAAAGCTGAAATCGAAATAATCCGGAGAATTGTCTGAAAACAACGTTGCGTCGAGAATCAGAGTTTCTTTTGTTGCATTGTCCAATTCTCTTAAATCGTAACCCTGCAATACAAGCCAATGCACAATTTGAATTCGCTGTTTTCCCAGAAAGACGGATTCTTTCCAGGCGGAAATCGTATCAGAAAAGAAATGTTTATCGTCCTGTATATCGTCCTGTATCAAGGAGTAAATATATTTAAATCGATTAAGAGTTAGCCATTCATAATCATAAAAATATCTGCCATTGAAGAATCTTCCACCGACCAGGTTTTGGGCGTTAGGGTTAACTCCGGCGTCGATGAGGCATTTGATCGTTTCCCATTTATCGGCGAAAAACAGAAGCGTTTGTCCGTCCTCGTCTTTTACGTTCATATCGGCGCCCTGCTTGGCGAAGTATTTTATAAAATCCAGGTTGTTGCATTCAACCGCCTGAAAAAGAACGTTCTGTCGGCGTTCTCCCGGCAAATAAGGATCGACGCCGCGGTCTGCAAGCCATTGCATTTGGTCAGGCGTCAATTGCCCGGCTTTTTTGTAACGTTTATTTATGTCGTTTGTTCTCAGATCAACGATTATTACATCGCCAAGAAACAGGTCTTTGTCAAACCGGGCAGAAGAATTGTCGTCTGAAATATAAATCACATGAGGATTTAAAACGTCTTTCCAATTTTCGAATAACAGGTCTGCCAGCTTGTATTGTTTATTGGAAACCGCATCGTTAAATAAAGCCGGCTTTTTTTTGTCCGGTACAATGTTCTGGTCAAGAATAAACTTGAGAATAGCTTTTTGCTGCTCTGTTTTTTGTTTGTTTGCCAAAGGAGCAAGCAGTTCGCAAGGGGTTTTACGCAATATATCCAAGTGGTCGTCTTCATCTCGACAGTTGGCTTGAAACGCCTCTTTGACGTTTAGTCCGCGCGCTACCAGTTTTTTGAGCAGATCCAAATCGTTACATCGATATGCCAGCGCAACCCACTTCCAATTGTTTTTTTGATTGTCGTTGATTGGCGATCCGTTATCCAGTAAAAGGTTGACAAGGTCAACGGTGTTTTTGAGTTCACGTTTATCCAGAGACTTTATTGATCTAAAATTGAAAATCTTGTCGATTGGCAATTCCTCTCCATCGTTTTTGGCATTAACGTCCAGCCCCTGTTCAATAAGCCATTGGACTAATTGAGGATTGCCGCTCTGTACGGCAAAATGAAGAACCGTCCAGTTTGTTTCGTCTGTTGCATGTAAATCCGCCCCGCAATCCGCAAGCCGCATTACCATTTCCAAAGACCCCTCTTCAGCGGCTGCATGAAGAGCCGTCTGACCGTAAGTGTTTTGGGCGTTTACGTCTGCGCCTGCTGCAATAAGACAGTTAGCCGCTGACCAGTTATTACGCTCTATTTGTATATATAATGGATAATAATTGTTTCCCGGCTGGAAGGGGAAATCTGGACGCGTTTGAAGTTTAACAGATTCCCGTCTTTTTTTCCCGTTGACGTCCGCGCCGCGATCAATGAGAAATTGAATCATCTCGGGAGAATAATCTATATTTTCTGCCAGAATGCCGCTCCATTCCGGGCGGTCTGTCGGCAGTTTGGCTCCGTGTTTGATCAGGTTTTTGACAATATCCAGATTGCCCTGATAGATCGCGTAGTCGATCGCCGTTTTCCCGATGTTGTCAGAAACGCTGACGTCCGCGCCGTTACAAAGGAGAATATCGACAACGTTTGTAAAGTCAACAGAACGAATAGAGGAAGAACCTTGACAACTGCCGTCAAGTTCATACGTACTGCTTAACAGCGCGGTCAGAGGCGTTCTGCCCAGATAATTCTTCGCGTTGACGTCCGCGCCCAATTCGAGGCATTTCTGAACTTGACGAGCGTTGTTTTGAACGGCGGCGTAATGCAAAGCCGTCTGCTTTAGCGCCCCGACAGGTTTGAAGTCGTATTTACCGGTGCGAAACATAACTTCAAATTTCAATGCGATTTCAGAGCTAAACAAATCAATACAGCATTTTCGAGGCGTCAGTTTATCAGATGTAACAACGTTTTGGTCCGCATTCCCAACCGCAGCGGCAAACAAAACAGAACAAAATGTCAAGACGGTATAAAAGCGCTGCATGATAACGCTCCTTTTGAAAAATGAAAAAATGAGTTGAGCTGACAATGTAAGAGAGTATATTTTTTCGTAGCCCCCAGATTTATCTGGGGGAATAGACGAACGCCCCTCTCTCGAAACGCATCCCCTCCCATTCTTCCCCTGCCTCTGTGAGGCAGGGGAAGAATGAGAATTTGTACGTTATCTATATATTTTATTATGCTTATTTTCCCACACCTAAAGGTGTGGGCTACGATTTAATTGATAGTTTTAGGAGGGCTGGCGTCAGTTTGTTTCAAACATCTTCGGCAGACCGATAAAGACTTTTAACGCCGGCTTGCTGCGTCCTTGAACGTCGAAAAGTCCCGTTGAGAACAGACCGGATTCCTGCGGGTCAATAATCGTATTCCAGATGATTTGTTTGATTCTCGGCTTCGCCCAAAACAGCGGCAGGCAGCGTTTGAGCCAGTTCTGCTGAATTTGGTACGTCCAGCCAGACCAGTACGGCATTTTCAGCTTGGGATTGGCGGGCGAGTCCTTGATTCCCGGCACGGACAGAGAAATGCTAATCGGAATCCCGGCGTTGACCCAGCCGTCAAGAAGTTTGCTGTACTGGAGCGGGTCGCGATCCTGAGTGCCGTCTCCGTTAAAGCCGATGTCCATGTTCAAGTCGATAAAGTCGATTTTCAAACCGCTGTTGAACAGGGCTTCTGCATAGTAGTACGCCGTAAAGCAGCTGTTGACGCGCCCGAGATTTTCGTCAAACGGCTGTGACAGGCTTATGCCGACGTCTCCTGTAACTTTTTGCTGCTGGAGCGTTTCGAGAACAATTGCGGTAATTTGCGCGCGCTGTTCTTCGTTTAATCCAAGGGCTTCGCTTACGTTAATTTTTGACGCGGCGTACCAAATGTCGACGTATTCGCCGAACATCTCAACGCATTTGATAACGTACGTGCGAACGAAATCGCAAATCGCGTCGAAATCGTCTGCGTAAAGCGTCAGCCATTCCGGGAAGAAAATATCTTCAAAGCGAATTAACGGACCAACGGCGCATTTGACGTTGTTGTTTTTGCACCATTTCATCTGTTTGATGCACCGTTCTCGATACTTTGGAAGCTGATCGAGTTTTCGCCAGTTGATGTCAACCCGAGCGGTTTGGAACGCGCTTTTAAACACGGATGAGAACGGCTCTGCCGGAATGATGTCGCCCAGAGAGCAGCCTAAATCCGCCAGCTTGGAGGGCGATCCAACGATAGCCAGACGCCGCGCGACGTAATTGGAAGTGAGTACGTTGGCGGCTTCCAGAGCGTACTGAAGCGAAGTCATGGATTCCTGAACCAACATGGCAACGTCTTCCGGATATCGAACCTGAACCGGAGCCGACGCGCCGTTTTCCCCTTCTGGCGATGGCGAATTGATTATTTCTGGATGCAAAATCCCGTCTATGGGCGTAGGTCCGTACATGTTTCGGGTTGCTCTGCCCAGCGCGGAGGTGGCGATTCGTAAATGCTCTTCAACGATTGGCGGTGGATCCAGCCCCATCTGCTGCCATTCAAACATCTGAGCGCGAACGGCGCAGATCTTTTCTCGCGCCATTTCAACGGAAAGAATATACGGCTGTTCCCGCTGCGCCAGCGTTGTTGTTGACAGCGTAATTACTCCCATGTTCTTTTGATACCATGGGCAGCAAAAGCGCACTGCGTCTCCGTCTTCCATGTGAGCGGTTACAGAACCTGGCTGGTAATCAATCCACGTCTGCCACGGCATCAAGTCGAAACCGTAGGCGTATCCCAGCTCAGCCCAGGCTTTGGTGATTCGGCTAGGAGGACAGTAGAATTGAAATGACGCCATAACGTTTATATATGGAAAGGTTGGCAGGTCAACAGGCGCTGACTGCTTCAAGGGCGGGGGGTAGGGGAAAACGGCAACAATCGCTCAGATGATATCTATGCATCTGCCCGATCATTACCAGATTATATTAATATATTCTAACTCTATTGTAATTCTTTCAAATAATTTATCAACCCGTTTGACAAGAATATTTCGTTTTTTCTGAAAAATTTTTATATTTACACCGATTCTTCCGGATATTTCCCGATTCTTTCGGATTTTTCGGATAAAAAAAGCGATGGAGAAATAATATTTCTCCCATCGCTAATTCAAATGACTGCAATTGTAAGCTGAAAGAGACTAGTCGTTGCTCTTGGAAAAGCGGTAACCAGAAAGACTGCCGTAATCGCTTCGGTCATCTTTGTGCCAAAGCGGCAGACCGCGGCGGATGCGTTCAGCAAGGACTTCCAGCTTAGCTTGTGAACCAGCAGGGGCGTCAGTCGGCTGAAAGTCCGGGGTGGCAACTGGTTCGAAATCTTCATCGTGGCCACATTCAAGAATGGCGTCAAAAACATTTCGCATAATAAATTCTCCTACAAAAAATGAAGTTGGTGATTCCCTTACGGGATAGTAGTGATTGATAACGCTTGGTGAGCGTTTGAGTTTGTAAAGGCTTGTGAATTATAAAACACTTTATATATAAATAAATATATAAAATGCAGTTTATTCAAAATCGTTGTCTCTACTGGTACGAAACAGGAACAATAATGTTCGTTTTAGTATTCGGTTTTTTTGAAAAATTATTTATCCTGACATAAACGCGCTGCAAAGGATGCAAAACGTTTATGTTTATAACCCCCGTCCGTGAGGGAAAACATACTAAAACTTGTTTCCTGACAAATCTGTTTAGAATACTTTATGCTGAGGCAAAGGCAGGCTGGGAACCTCAGTTTGATAATCCGTTGAAATGCAAATCCGATTCGTTATCCCATGTTTAATTTGCATCTCGTATCCAAAACAATCAATGATAATATTGTAATGGATTATTCGGCTTTTGTCAAGAAAATTCTTCCAGATTTTCGAAAAAAAGTGAAAAAAATTCGAGAAATGTTGAAACTTTAACTATTTTAACACAAGGTAAATTTGCAATTGCACCCATCTTAACTAAATCAAATACATAATACCATTGAAAACAAGAAAATTTAAAAGTCTTTTTCGTTCGAATTAATAAAAGAAGCATCGTAAAAGCAAATAAAAAACGCCCGATTCCAATTCCTTTGGTTCGGGCGTTAGGGTAATGGGTATGAAGAACTTGAACGTGCAGAAACGTTTTTTACGTATTATCGCCAAATTCATAGTTTATTATACCTCATGTTTTTAAATATGGGGGATGAAACGAGGAAAATTTTTCGATGTTTTTCCCTGTTTCTGAACGAATATTCCAGATAGTTGGGATGTATGGAATAACCGTTATATCTTTGAAGTACAATCGGTCGAGTTTTTACAAAACTGCCGCGGCGCGAACGGGGAACCCGTCCATGCCTTCAATTGCCAGCGGGAAGGCGGACAGGACGAAGGTTTTCGGCGCGACAGGGAGCTGATCCAGGTTTGTCAGGTTTTCCACGACGACAACGCCGCTGTTGAGAAGAAGACGATGTCCTGCCAGTTCGTCTTCATCTCGGCACGGCGAGGGCAAATCGAATCCCATCAGTTCGATCTGCGCTTGAATCAGGAATTCCAAAGCGTCTAACGAAAAGCCGGGCGCGTGAGCGAAATAATCCGGCGCATTCCAGAATCGACTCCAGCCGGTTTGAAAGAGAATCTTCTTGTTGCGATTAATTGTTGTTTCAAAAGGAGTTAAAGAATCTAATCCTATTGTCGAATCTGGTTTGAGATTCCCTTTATTATTAAGAGGAATACAGACGCACTCGCCGTACAGTTTGGTCAGCGGGATTGAGGCGACGTCTAACGCAGAGGCGTTGACGTGGGCGGGCGCGTCCAGATGGGTTCCCCAATGGGTGGAAAAGCGGACGGCTCTGACGTTATACCCGTCGACAGCGTCCGTTAAAACTTGCGTCGATTCGAACTTAGGGTCGCCGGGGAACGGCGCGGTCTGAGCGGTAAGTCGATGGGAAAGGTCGATTATCATAATCAAAATGGGAGATTTAGGGGTAGTTGTGTTGCCTATGATGATATATTAACAGATTTTTTGTGAAAAATCAAGAGGGGTTGTCGTCCCCCCTAACAAAAAATGAAAAAGCGCTATAATATCATAAAGTTTTTATGTAGTTTTAATTGGCGACTTTAACAATCCTTGAAGGAGGAGTCCTACCTAAAATGTCCGTCAAACTTGACCTTAGCCCTTGGGGCATCACTCGACCGTCCATTGTTCGCAACCCTGTTCCCGCTGTTTTGTACGAAAAGGCGTTGAAACACGATGCGGCAGCTGTTTCTTCCGCAGGAGCGCTGATTACCAGTTCTGCTGCCAAAACAGGTCGCAGTCCCAAAGACAAACGCATCGTTGAAACGCCCGACTGCGTCAACGACGTTTGGTGGGGCGACGTCAATATTAAGCTGTCCGAAACGTCCTTCAACGCGAACCGTCAGCGCGCTATTGACTACCTCAACAGCCGCGACGAGCTTTTCGTAATTGACGGGTTTGCCGGCTGGGACGTCGAACGTCGGATCAAGGTTCGAGTTATTTGCGCTCGATCCTATCACGCGCTGTTCATGCACAACATGCTTGTCCGCCCGACGGTAAAAGAGCTGGAAAACTTCGGACAGCCGGACTACGTCATCCTTAATGCCGGCGAGTTCCCCGCTGACCCTGCGACTGAAGGCTTGACGTCTTCAACCAGCGTCAATCTCAACTTGCAGAAACGGGAACTGGTTATCCTCGGAACGCAGTACGCAGGCGAAATGAAAAAGGGCGTATTCACGATTATGAACTACCTCATGCCCAAGGCGGGAATCCTTTCAATGCACTGCTCCGCCAACGAAGGCGTTAACGGCGACGTGTCGCTGTTCTTCGGACTTTCCGGAACGGGTAAGACGACCTTGTCGACAGAAGCCAACCGACATCTTATCGGCGACGACGAGCATTGCTGGACCGACCTCGGCGTTTTCAATATCGAGGGCGGCTGCTACGCGAAGTGCATTGACCTGTCCAAGGAAAGCGAACCGGAAATTTACAACGCGATTCGTTTCGGAACGGTTCTGGAAAACGTCGTTTACGATGAAACGACCCGAGAGGTTGACTATTCCGACGGTTCAATCACCGAAAACACCCGGGCGTCATACCCGATGAATTTCATCGACAACGTCAAGATCCCGTGCATAGGGACCCATCCCCGCAACATCATCTTTTTGGTTTGCGACGCTTTTGGCGTTCTTCCTCCGGTTAGCAAGCTGACCCCGGAACAGGCGATGTACTACTATATGAGCGGATATACTGCCAAAGTCGCGGGAACGGAAACCGGCGTAACCGAGCCGCAGCCGACTTTCTCCGCCTGTTTTGGCGCGCCGTTTTTGGTTTGGCACCCTTCCCGCTATGCGGAACTGCTGGCGGAAAAGATGGAACGCCATGGCGCCAACGCCTGGTTGGTCAACACCGGCTGGACGGGCGGACCGTACGGAATCGGAAAGCGCATGTCGATCAAGTACACCCGCGCTATTATCGACGCCATTCATTCTGGCGAGCTGGTTGACACGCCGACCGTTGTCGAGCCGATTTTCGGACTCAACATCCCGATGGAAATTGCCGGCATTCCAGACGAAACCCTCGTTCCGGAAAAGTCGTGGCCGAACAAAATCGCCTACGAACAGCAAGCCCGCAAACTGGCTCGCATGTTCCAGGAAAACTTCGCCAAGTACGCCGACGTTGCCGACGATAAAATCGCCGCCGCCGGACCGAAAGGCTGATCTTCTTTCATAGAAAACATCCAAGAGCGGCGACTTCAATCGCCGCTCTTGTTTTTTGAGATAAACGCATTGCTTGTCAACTTAGTCGTTTGTATTGTCAGACGTCTTGTTGAAATTGTCGATTTTATCCGGGTTGAACAGTTCCATAATTCCCGTCCTGACTATTTCTGCTAAACACCGCTTGTTTCCAAGAATTATTTGAAATTCTTTTGCGTCCTCTGTACAAATCCTAGTTTGATGTTATAATTAATATATATGAGCGCTTTGCGCTGAGCAAATTGCTGTTTTTTCAGGAGATTTCTTTTGGTCGAGTTTTTGTCCTCTGCAGAAGAATTCCCTTTACCATCAACCGTTTCCGATTTGCCGCCAGGTGGAATTCAGGGAACGTACAAGATTACAGGCGTCCACAATGATTAACATGCGTCGACTGCGGTTTAATCCCGCGGTTCGTTCTTTAGTTCAGGAATACTCGCTGGATTCCAGCAAAATGATTCTCCCGCTGTTCGTTCGAGAAGGAACGGGAATTAAACAGGAAATCGGCTCCATGCCGGGACAGTTCCAGATGTCGCTGGACGTATTCAAAGAGAAAATTCGTCAGCTGTCGGATTTGAATATCGGCGGCGTGATTCTCTTTGGAATTCCAGACGTCAAAGACGAGGTCGGTTCAGACGCGATGTCGGACAGCGGCATCATTCCCCGCGCCATTGAAGCGGCGAAGTCGGTCAACGATAAAATGCTTATTGTAACAGACGTCTGTTTTTGCGAGTACACGTCTCACGGTCATTGCGGCTGTATCGGAGACGTTGGCGGTCGAAAAGAGGTTGACAACGACAAAACGCTGGACATGATTGCTCGTCAGACGCTGGCGCACGCTCGCGCCGGCGCGGACATGGTTGCTCCGTCCGGCATGATGGACGGCATGATCGGAACGATGAGAACCGCTCTGGACGCGTCCGGGTTCGCTCATTTGCCGATTATGTCCTATTCCGCCAAGTACGCCAGCGCGTTCTACGGACCGTTCCGAGAGGCGGCGGAATCCGCCCCGAAGTTCGGCGACAGACGCTCTTATCAGATGGATATTAAAGCCGGAATCGGTCAGGCGATGCGGGAGATTCAGCTCGACATCGACGAAGGCGCAGACATCGTCATGGTCAAGCCGGCGTTGGCGTATCTGGACGTTATCCGCCTGGCGAAAGAACGGTTCCCCGATCTGCCGCTGGCGGCGTACAACGTTTCCGGAGAATACTCAATGGTTAAGGCGGCGGCTCAGCTGGGCTGGATTGACGAACGGCGAATTGTCGAAGAGTCGTTGATTGCTATCGCCCGCGCCGGGGCGTCAATTGTTATCACGTACTGGGCGGAAGACGTCGCTCGATGGGAGAAATAAAAATGCCAAAAACGGTTATACTCGTTTCAATCGCTCATTTGCGAGAACAGGATTTATCTCGATTGCCCAACCTCGTCAAGGCGTGTCAAAAGGGACAGACGGTAACTCTCAAGCCGACGTTTCCGTGCGTTACATGCCCGGTTCAGGCGAACATGACAACCGGCAAACTGCCCAACAAACACGGTATCGTCGGGAACGGGCTGTACTATCGCGACAAGCATTTTCTGGAAATGTGGACGGGCGACAACTCCGTTATCGAAACGCATCAGATTTGGGACGTCCTGGAACACAGCCAGCAGGAGATCGAATCCGCGGTCTGGATGCCGCTGCATTCCAAGTTCTGCGAAGCGGACTACGTCTGCACGCCCGCGCCGATTCACAATCCGGACGGGTCGGAAACGCTGTGGTGCTGGTCGCGCCCGGAATCGCTTTACGGAATGCTGCGTGACAAGTACGGCGATTTTCCGCTGATGAACTGGTGGGGGCCGATGTCCAACATCGTTTCGGATACGTGGTCGGTCGATTCCGCCATCTATCTTGCTCAAACGCAGCGGCCGTCGTTCTTCTACATCTATCTGCCGCACACCGATTACGAATCCCAAAAATTTGGACCGGACAGCCCGCAGATGATGGCGTCGCTGGACAAGTACAACGCTCTGATCGGGAAACTTGTCGACGAAATGACTGCCGTCTACGGAGAGGAAAACCTCATTTGGCTTTTCGCCGGCGAGTATTCCATCGTTCCCGTTGACCATGTAACGTATCCCAACCGGATTTTGCGCGACGCCGGTCTGCTGAAAACGATTTCGGAAGCGAGCGTCCCCAACCATCACGTTCATCACGTTCCCGGCATGCCTCAAAAAGAGCTGACGGGAAAAGAAGAACTCATCGACTTCGCCAACACGCCGGCGTTTGCCGCGGCGGATCATCAGTTCTCGCACGTGTATCTGCAAGACCGCAGCCCGGAAAATGTTACAAAAGTCGCGAAGCTGTTTGAGGGGAAAGAAGGGATTGCCGACGTCGTTTACGGCGACCGGCTGACCGATTTCGGGCTCAATCACGAACGAACCGGCGACCTGGTTTTGGTTTCCGCGCCGAACTCCTGGCAGGCGTACTATTACTGGCTCGACGACGCCAACGCGCCGTCGTTCGCCCATACGGTTGACATTCACCGCAAACCCGGCTACGACCCGTGCGAGCTGTTTTTCGATCCGACTATTCGCGGCATTCCAACCAACGCCTCGCTGATAAAAGGCTCTCACGGCGCCCCCGCCGTCGAAGAGAACCAAAAGACCGTTCTGGCGACGTCTGAAAACGTTACGTCTGAAACGGAACTCGCCGACGTTGACGTTTTCGAAATCGTCATGAAAGCCTACGGGTTTGACAGTTACTAAGGTGTACTATTATGTCAGAAACAATTTATTGCCAAGTTTTATGCAAAATTTCCTCTCAAAGAGCGCCGTCCGAAGAGGAAGTAAGTGAATTTTTAGACAGCTGGATTGAAAAAATTGAGTCGCTGGATTTACTTTTTGGCGGAGGAACAAACTGGAAAGAGAATATTCTGGAAGGGGTTGTTCAAATTGACGACTTAAACCAGAGCGAGATTGAAACCAAAATGCGCGACTTGCGTTCATGGCTTGATGGTTACAAAACCCATCCAGACGTCATAACGTTTAAGCTGGTAACAGAAGACGAACTTTTAGCTCAATAGGCGTGGGTTGACGTTTGATGGTATTTATAGCCCAAAATCGATAATTCCCAAACGTAATTGTAATTTCAAAAAAGTTTAAAGAATAATAGTTTATTAAAACGTCATTTAAACCAATTTATACAGAAATGTCTTCAGAAAACAACTCGCTTATTATTTACAATACACCCGACGGCAAGAGTAAAATTGCTTTAATGTCCGCCGATGGAACCGTTTGGCTTAGTCAAAGTCAGATGGCAGAACTTTTTGCCACCTCTGTGTCAAACATCAATATTCATATAGGTAATATATTATCAGAAAAGGAGTTAGATAAAAATTCAGTTATTAAGGAATACTTAACCACTGGAAAAGATGGCAAAAAATACATGGTTTCCTACTATGCTCTTCCAATGATTTTGGCAGTAGGATTTAGAATTCGAGGCGTTCGTGGAGTTCAGTTCCGCAAATGGGCAAATACGACGTTAAAAGAGTATTTAGTTAAAGGATTTGTAATCGACGATGAACGACTGAAAAATCCAGATGGTCGCCCGGATTACTTTGATGAATTACTCGACCGTATTCGCGATATAAGAGCGTCAGAAAAGCGATTCTATCAAAAAGTTAGAGATCTGTTTGCATTATCCAGCGATTACGACAGTTCAGATAAAGCAACTCAAATGTTTTTTACTGAAGCTCAAAACAAGCTTCTTTATGCAGTTACGCGACAAACCGCAGCTGAAATTGTATTGGATCGGGCAGACCCAAACGCACCAAATATGGGATTAACTTCATGGAAAGGAAACATTGTCCGTAAAGGAGACATTATTATTGCTAAAAACTATCTAACCAAAGATGAAATCGACAGTCTTAATCGGTTGGTAGTCATATTTCTGGAATCAGCAGAAATGCGCGTAAAAGATCGTCAAGATTTAACGATTTCCTTTTGGCGTAAAAACATTGATAGCTTGTTGGCATTCAGCGACAAGCCTATATTGCAAGGGCATGGTAAAATTAAAAATGAAGACATGGAGCGCATCGTTAAAGAGCGGTATGGGATTTTTGATTTAAAAAGAAAACAATACGAAGCAAAGCTCGCCGATCAAAGAGATATTGAAGAATTGAAACAACTCGAATCGGATATTGAAAAACGAAATAATAAAAAAGATAATTCTGATTCAGAATGATATAAAGTTCATTAACCTGTTTTATTTATTGAATGGGTTTAACCTTACGATTTAAGGATTATTTATAAAACGAACAGAGTTACAGTTTATTGTGAAGTTTTGCTGGCGTTTCATACTGACGTTTATTATTACAATTGCGGTAGAAATACTTGGAATTGTCAGCATACTTTTAATCGATAAACCCAAGGTATCGCAATCAAGACTGGCGTCTGCGCCCAAATCGTATTTTTTTGAACCTGAAAATAATACTAATTCGTTCTCATCAAAAGAGAATGGCATACTGGTTTGGCATTCGAAGAACTATACCAATCCTCAAATATATGACGATATTTACATCTTCGATTTGCAGAATCCAAACGAGGCAGTGAAAATACCTCTTAAGAGTTTCTTTGACGACTTAAATGGCGAGGAAGAAATTGAAATAGACGTTTGCGCGGCGTCTCCGAGCGGACGGTATTTTGCAATGATCGCTAAGAATGAGATACGGTCGTTTTTGGTTGTCGCGTCGTACGACAAAGAAAGTCGATCCGTTAGCCTTGTCAGCAAATTAGAGATTAACAATTTTTATTCAAATATCTGCTGGACAGACGATGAAAAGAAATTCGTCATGTACAATTCGCACCCGTCGAGCGCCGTTCAGGATTGCAGAATCGTTCTTTATGATTGCGAAAAAAAGACGCTTGCCGCAGCGGCGAATCTTGACCAATTCCAGAATCACAAAGCTCATATCATGGACGCCGCTGTTCAAAACAATGCGGAATCGGTTTTGATTGCTTTTGATTCCGGACAAATAATATCCTGGCGTCCTGCGACTGACGAAGTTAAGGAAATCCATAGTTTTAAAATTGACGGCAAGATCCAACGCGCCAAATTTAACAGCGACGGAACTCTGCTGGCGGCTTGCATTATGGACGGGTATTATGACGAAGGCTTTCCCAATCTGCATTTTCAAATTCTGGATTTGCGAAACAATGCGGTTCTGTACGAGAAAAGAGCGCCGCATTATATAATGTTCATTACCTGGTCGCCGGATTCTGCAACGCTGGCGTTCTCAGACGAACTGGGTGTAACCATTTTGAACTGCAAACCGATTCTGTTCTATTCCTCTTCCAGCTTTATTTTTGACGAGAACAAAGAGGAGAATATCGATGACAATTACAAAACGGAGATTTTCCCGATACCTAAAGAATGTGCCAAAAAATTTCCTGCCGAGCATATCTATAGAACGCTCTACCGATTTACAGATAATTGCGCTATCAGTCTATACGATAACAAGAGCGGATATATAGCCTATTATGCCAAAGGCAGTCCTGTGGCTGCGCCCGGTTATCCCGTCTTCATACGCCTTCGTTCAATTGAAGATATTAACATCGTCGATGGCGAACTGATATTAATAAAGATTGATATAAGATAAGACGGACGATGCCGGGCTAAACTTATGTGCAATCGATATTTCTTCCTGGGGCTTACGCACCCCGGCTCGCCTGAACTCCTCCCTCCTAACTCCTAACTCAATCGAATTCATTCCCTAAAATTCACCCGCGCCAATACTCCCCCCTCTCTTGTAAAGAGTACATTATAGCGCTATAATTAAATCAGAAGTTTGAGGAAGGCGAACGGCAAGGGTTGTTCGCGTCCTTTGTATAAGCTATCACATCAGATTTTCACAACATACTATCATGCCGTCAGTATCAATTATAATGGGGTCCAGCAGCGACTGGCCGAAGATTAAAAATTGCGCTCTGATTCTCAAGGAGTTCGGGGTCGAGTTCGACGTTCGCGTCTTTAGCGCACACCGCACGCCCAAGGCGTTGGAAGCGTTTGTCAAGTCCGCGCCGGAACGCGGAGTCAAGGTGATTTTGGCTGCCGCCGGCGGCGCCGCTCATCTGGCGGGCGTTATCGCGTCCATGACCGTTCTGCCGGTTATCGGTATTCCCGTTGAAACGAACCTCTGCGGTGGACTGGATTCCATGCTGTCGATGATTCAGATGCCCGGCGACATCCCCGTCGCAACGGTTGGCGTCGGTTCCGGCGGAGCGAAAAACGCCGGCATTCTCGCTGTAGAAATTCTGGCGCTGTCCAACCCGGAACTGCTGGAAAAGCTCAATCAGTACCGCGTCAAGATTGCTGAAAAAGTCAACGCCATGGACGAGAAGCTCCAGGAGACAATCAAGGAAGAACTGGGCTGAGAGATAGGCAAGAGGCATTAGGCAATAGGGAATTTGCCTTGTTAAAAAAGACGAGATGAGAAGCTGAATCTCGTCCTGAAAGGACGACATTTCTATAACCGTCGACTTTAGTCTACGGACGACGTAACCAAAACGCTTTCATAATCGAGTCAGTCCCTTTTTCTTCCCCCCACGCCGTTGGCGCGGGGGGAAGAAAAAGGGGATTTGTCGATTTCTTTTTTTATTATTCTTTAATTCCGTGGGTTAAAACCCACGGCTACTAATATTGAACTGCTACGCAGTTCTAGCGGATGCGCTGCGCGCCTATTGCCTATTGCCTTCTATTCTCAGCCCCGCCGGCAGAGCTTCTCCGAATTCTTCAGCGCGATCGTCGTCCTGCAGCGATCCGCCGTCTCGAACGAGCGTTATCCATCTCGGTTTGACGCCGGGAACGGATTCCAGGAATCGCAATGCGTCTGCCCGAAGAGATTCTGAAATGTCACGGTATCGATCGCCGGTTTTATGCGTCGTCAAAACGACGGCAAACGCCGCGGCGGAAATAGCGTCTGACTGTTCGGCTTCTGGAATGATAAATTCTGTTTTGCGGCTGGTTATTCCGATAAGTTGTCTCACCCACGCTTCGACGGCTTCCGGGGACAGTATCGTTTCCATGGTGGTAATGGACGACGCTCTGGCGCCTAATCGCCCGACGCTCCAAAGAATCGCGGCTGTTGAGCCGGGCGTTTCCTTCGAGCTTAACAGGTTGAGAAGCAGGTCGCCGGTTTCCTGTTTGCTTTCAATTGGCAGCTTTTCCATCGCGCCAAAAAGACGGAACAATTCCGCAGACTCGTGAGGCGTATAAAGCCATTCATTGCGACCAGTTTTCTTCGACACTCGCTTTGCGTTTTCTCGCAACTCGCAACTCGCAACTCGTAACTTAGCCATGCTGTTACACAGCGATCGCAGCTGACGCAGAATCGGTTCCATGAGCTGGATTTGCCGTCCGGAAGACAGCCCCGCTGCAACGCGGCGCCAGAGAATCCAAAGCTGAAGTCGGTTGTCCGGCTGAGGGAATCGCAGCTTTCCAAAGACGCGTTTCCAGATCTGCTCAATTCGCCAGTCGTCCATCGACGCCCCAATTCCCGGACGGAGACAGAATCCTGCCAGATTGAGCCATCGCGCCTCGTGAGCCGCCGACTTTTTGCGACCGGGTTCCAGTTCCATCAAAGCGTCAAACAGCGAACGCAGCGCCGGCGCGGGCAGGGTTTCCCGACTATGACCGATAATCCCGGTTATGCGTTTGACGACTTCCGACGGCTTAATCTCAAATCGTTCAAAGCAGGCTTTTAATACGTCTTTGGACTGCTCGATTTTGTTCTCGTCAATAATACCTTCGGACTCCGCCGTCGTTTCGACGCTTTGCACGTCCGTCTCGACTGCAGAGCGAATATCGAAGTTCAGCCGCCATCTGCCAGAACCTTCGTTGGAAGCCAGATACAGTTCCAGCGCGCCGCTGTCTGTGAGGTGAGTTTGAATGTTAACGCCGAGGGAGTCTGCGGTCTCGCCGCGGAGTTTAATCACCGTTCTCAGCGGCGCAAGAGCGCGCATTTGGTTCTCGTCCAGGTCGATAATCTCGCCGGGTTTGTCCATCGTGCGAGAGCTGGAAACAAACAGCGGGAATACAACTGGCGCGTTCGTTTGAAGGCGCAGTTGATCGTTCTGGATTTCCAGAGTCTGTCCTTCCTGAATGCTGGCGGGAGCGATGCACATGGCGCGAAGTCTGCCATCGTGTTCCAGACCGATATAGTAACATCTCGCCAAGGTTGCGTGAATGCGGAAAAATGGAACCTGACTTTTAACATCTTCTCGCAACTCGCAACTCGCAACTCGCAACTTTTCACTGTATCTTACCAGACCAAAATAGGCGGCTCCGCGGGCGACGGCTAAATCCAGAGCGTCGTTGTCCAGAACAACTGGACTCCATGGTTCGCCGTCTGCCGGGGAGAACCAACGTGACAACTGGTCGAGAATGCGCTGTTTTGTCAACGGGGATTCAAACATGCCGCCGTTAAACAGAACCGCGTCCGGACTGTCGCATTGAGCGTTTGTCAGGAACGCCGCCAGATACCGCGTTATTGCCGGGTCGGACGCGAATGGAAGCCCAAATTCCTGGAATCCGCTTCGACGCCTGTCGGGCTTTGCCGTCAGATCGACAAATGGGAAAAAGCCTTCCAAAAGAGCGTTGACGACTTCCTCTTTTGTAACAGTCAGATAGAGACTTTTTGCCATGAGTTTGCTTCCAGCGGTGGGAATGGACGCAGTACAGGTTTCTGGCGCGTTCTCGCCCAAAAGCGTTTCCTTGACGATTCGAGACTGCCGTACAAGCGTCTGCCACTGACGGTCGGTCAGCTTTACTCCCTGTTGAGCAAACTTCGATTCCAAAAGCCGCGCCAAAGCCAAATCGAGGTTGTCTCCGCCGAGCAAAAGATGGTCGCCGACAGCGATTCGATGAAACGAGACTGCTTGACGCTCATCGCTGTTTTCAGAATCGCTCTGATTCTCTCGAACGATGCGAATAAGCGAGAAGTCTGACGTGCCTCCGCCGACGTCGATGACGAGGACTAATTCGGAATGCGGAATGCGGAATGCGGAATTATCTTCGAGTAGCGCTTTGCGTAATTCCGAATTCCGAATTCCTAATTCCGAATTTTTGTAAATCCAGGCGTAGAACGCGGCTTGCGGTTCTTCAATAAGGACGACTTTATGCAGCCCCGCTTTGGCAGCGGCGCGAATGGTCAATTGTCGAGCTGTTTCGTCAAACGAGGCGGGCAGGGTGATTATAATGTCCTGTTTGTCTAACGGAGCGTCTGGGTGGACATCGTTCCAACGGTCGGCAATGAACTTCAAATATTGAGACTGCGCGTCGACGGGGGACATCTTTTTGACGTCGTCCGGAGCTTTCCACGGCAGAAACGCCGCTGTCCGGTCGACCTGAGAGTGACACAGCCAAGACTTCGCCGACCAAATCAGACGCCCCGGCTGAAGCGCGCCGAAATCCCGGGCGTACGTCCCGACTTCTATTTCTCCCGAGGGTTCTATAAAAAGAAAAGAAGGCAGCGTCTGGCGATTCTCGCTTTCGCCTGGCGCGGTCTTCTGAAACAAAGGAAACGATTCGATTTTTTCCGTCCCTGCTGCCAGATCAATGCTCATTACCGCAGAGTTTGTCGTGCCTAAATCGATGCCGACGATGTAACGGGGATTAGGGAGTAGGGAGTAGGGAGTAGTAGAGTCTTCACTATTCCCTATTCCCCATTCCCTATTCCCTAAATTCGCCGAAGGCGAATTGCCTTCCTTTGTTTGGTTTTTACTCATTTAAATCAATGCCATTATTTTCCAGAATGGATTCTTTCGCATTCTTTCTGGAAAATTCCTGGATAAAATTTTCTTCCGGTTTGGTTGTCGTCGGAACGTCGTCAACAGAACCGTTTACTGGAATCTGACGAGGAATCCAGCTGTCATAATTTTCGTTTTGGTCTAAAAGCGCGTCGACTTCAGCGCTGATTTTCGCTCGTTCCTGTTCGGAAACGACTGCTGGCGGAATTTCGATAGACGGGATTAACAACGAGTCCTCGTTAGCTTCCGTTTCGACAGCGTCGGCTTCCAGAGGTTCGACGATTAAAGCGTCCGCTTCTTCCGCTTCGACTTCTTCCGCTTCAACTTCTTCAGCTTCGGCTTCTTCGTCCTCGACTTCTTCGGCTTCGGCTTCTTCGGCTTCGTCAGTGTCGCCGAACAACGGAGCTTCAATGTCTTCGAGTTCAGGAGCTTCTACTTCCGGGACGTCAAAAAAGTTGGAATCTAAAACGGGGATTTCGTTAACGTTTACATTTTCAATGTCAGACTGCTCGTCATTTTCAGCCTGTTCAACGTTTGTTTTTTGTTCCATCAGGGCGTTCATGTCTTCATCCGGAATGTCCGGCAATCCATGAACGACAACCCACGGTTCCTCTTCTTTGAAAACTTCTTCCGAAACTTCAACAACCTGAGTTTCCTGCTCTGCTTGAGCGACTTCTTCGGTCTTGACTTCGGCAACGTCTTCGGTATTGACCTCGGCGTTGGCAACGGCTTCTTCCAAAGCTTTTTCGGCGTTGACGTCGTCTTCCGGTTGGAGTTGGACGTTTGCCAATTCTTCCTGGTTGACTTCATCTTTCGGAGTTTCAGCAATCAAGTCTTCCGAATTGAGAGCCTCGATGGCGTCATTATACTGTTTTTCAAGCATACAATAAAACTCTTCTTCTGACAACCCCTCCGGTTGAGAATTTTCTGCAATTTGAGAAACTTCTTCCATATTTTCAGAAGCGTCAGCCGGCATTTCCCCTGTCAGGACGGCAATTTCCAGTTTTTCGTCGTCCGTCAATTCGTCTTTGCCTGTCAGCGACATGCTCATGACCTGGGCGGCAGTTTCGTTCCATTCTTCGACGTCTTTGACAACCAAAACGTTTTCAGTCGTCATTTCCGGTTCGTCAATGGCTTCAAGCTCGTCTTCCGGAGAGAAGAACGCGTTCTGAGCCAATTTGGCGCCGTCGAAATCGTCTGAAGCGCCCAAAGCCCCAACCGCCAGAGCGATTCCGCCAGCAATAGTGTACAGTGTGTTTAACATAATAAAACCTTTCTCTTAAATTAAGATGGAAATATAACGGTATATAGAGAATTTCCAAATTCCCTAATTTCCTATCGGAAAGATAAAAAGAAAAGTTTAGGTAAAATAGAAATATTTTCAAAAATAATTAATTTTGGAAAAGTTTGAGGACGCGTTTAAACCTCCCTACTGCCTATTGCCTACTGCCTACGGCCTTAATCGCGCATTACGCATTTCGCATTATGAATTCAAAAAATCCCTCTTGCGTTATTTTTAAAAAATGTGTATTTACCGCTATCTGATATTTTTTAGGAATAGTATTTAGCGCTTTGCGCTAACGTTATAATCCATGAATGTGATGAATATACAATCCGGTTGCAAAGCTCGATTCGCGCTTAAATTTCAGTTCCTGACGGCAGTTGCAGGAACAGTTTTGGCGTTTTTATGCTCAACGACCCTTTATGGTCAGCAATATATGCGTCCTGATGGAACGACGGGTTCGTCGAAGGTCGCTATTTCCGAGGCTCTTCCGGGCGAATACGACAATGCTGCAATCCCGGATCCTCAATATCCTCCGGGAATTATGCCGGATAACGCTCTGACGGTGGATCCGACGTCGGTCGGAACAGATTCAGGGGATCTTCCTCCTGTCCCGTCGTACGATGGCAGCGTCAATTCCATGTCCAACGCTTTGCCGTCGGCATCCGCCAGTTCTGGTCCTGATTCGATTCTCAACCTGTATAACGCGCCTGGCAGTTCTTCCAAAGCTGACCAATACGAGGGCATGACGATTGCCGACGTTAAAATTGAAGGCAATCATCAGTATTCGTTTGAGAAAATCGTACCGTATCTGAAAACGCGTCCGAGCCGTCAGTTCAGTAAAAAGATTCTCGAAGACGACGTTCGACGGTTAATTTACAGCCGCATGTTCGTCAACGTAGAGACGTTATTTAAAGAAGTCAATAACAATGGAAACGTTGAGCTGGAAGTCAAGTTTCGCGTTTCAGAACGCCGCACGATTCAGTATATTCGTTACGTCGGCAACGAGAAGATTCGAAAAAAGTACCTGGAAAAGGAAGCTCTCCTTCGCGTTGGCGGGGCGATTGACCCCTCGGAAGTTGCGTCTGCAAAAGAGCGTCTGGAAGGATTCTACCGATCCAAAGGATTTGCTCGCGCAACGGTAACGGTCGTTCAGGGTTTGAAATTGTCAGACCCCGGCGTCATTTTCCAGATTAACGAAGGTCCCAAACAGAAAGTTCACTGGACCAGCTTTGAAGGCAATACGATTGTATCCGACGCCCGACTGCGAACTCAGGTTCAGTCCAAACACGGATTTATGTGGATTTTTGCGGGAGAACTGGACTACGACAAACTCGACGCTGACGTTCGGACGCTGGAAGACTATTACAAAAACCTGGGCTTTCTCGACGTTCGCGTTGGAAGAGAAGTCAAGTTCAATTCGTCAGAGGAATGGGCGGACGTTGTATTTTACATCCACGAAGGGAAACGATATAAAATCCGCAACGTCGTTATTGCTGGGGCAAACAGCTTTACGACGGAACAGCTTAAAGAGTTGATGGAACTCGATAAAGGCGATTACCTCAATAAGCCCAAGCTTACTCGCGCTATTAACAGAATTCAAAATCGATATGGCGCTATTGGCAGAGTTTTCGCCGACGTCAAGCCGGACATCCGCTATCTCGAAACGCCGGGACAGTGTGACGTTGTCGTCAGCATTAAAGAAGGCGACGTTTATCGCGTTGGTCGTGTAAACGTCCTCATTGCAGGCGATTATCCGCAGACGCAAATCGACACGGTTCTTAATCGCATGACGGTCAAGCCGGGCGACATCATGGACACGAACAAAATCCGCGCGTCCGAACGACGACTCAAGGCGTCGCAGCTGTTTGCCAACGACCCGCAAAAAGGCGTCTCTCCCAGCATCGTTTATTCGCCGCCGGAGATCAAAGACATGGAAAAACGCGATGGGCAGAGAATGGCAGAGCCTATCACCCGACCGGAAAATTCCAATTCGTTCCGCGGACAGAATTCAGAAGACGAATACCGTCACGTTGCCCGATTTACGCCGTCTCCATCTACGCCGTCAAATCAGAAAACTGTTGAAGTCAATTATTATGGAACGTGGAATGAAAGCGAACAGAGCGTTGAATGGCAAAACGTCGAAATGAATTCCAGCGACGGCGCCAAGCGGGAAATTCGAAACGAGAGCGTTGATTCAGATTATTCTGACATTGACTACAACTCGCAACTCGCAACTCGCAACTCGCAACTATATTCTGAATCCTTTGAAGAATACAATAACAACAGCGTTCAGCAGGAATACGCCAAAGAAGACGAAAAACAGCGAAGTCAGCCGGATTATTTAGGTCAGAACGGTTATCAAACAACGTATGGATTTGACCCGTTCGGTCAGCCGTCGGTTCCGTCAACGCGAGCGGAAGTCAATCAGGCGGTTGCTTCGTCCAGCGCTCCGGCTCCGACGCTTCAGCAGTCGGTTTATAATCAGCCTGTTACATCAGCGCCGGCAACGCAAATGTACGTTCCCGCCAGCGCGAATCAAACGGCGGTTGTTCAAAACGGCTGGGCGCCCGCCAGCGGATATCAAGGACAAAGCGTTATGGAACCCGATCCGACCGGAGCTCAGTTGGCTCCGTATTCCGGCGCTGTGGGACAGAATATTTATAGCGACAACTTGCCAATGCAGCCTGGAATTCCGGCGCCGAACAGCCCGACGGGACAATCCGGCAGCCCATATCCGGCGGTTCAGGCGATTGATCAATCCTATTCCGGGAATTATTATTATCAGTCCATTGACGGACCGAATACGATTCCGATTGCCGCGTCGCTGGAAGAAACTCGAACCGGGCGAATGATGTTCTCCATTGGCATCAGCAGCGAATCCGGCTTGTTGGGATCGGTCGTTATTGAAGAACAGAACTTCGACTGGATGCGCTGGCCGCGTTCCTGCCGAGACTGGTACAATGGCGTTGCATTCCGCGGTCGAGGTCAGCATTTCCGAATCGAAGCCTCGCCTGGTACAAACGTTCAGCGTTACAGCATCAGCTTTGGAGAGCCGTACCTGTTCAATACGGATATTTCCTGGGATATCAGCGGCGTGTATTACGAACGTTTTTATGACGAATGGTACGAAAAACGACTGGGCGGTCAGACGAGCCTTGGCTATCGATTCCACAAAGATTTGGTCGGTTACCTGACGTTTAGAGGATACAATATTAAATTGTATCATCCGATTTCGCCGACGCCTCCGGAACTGCAAGACGCTTTGGGATCGAACGCTTTGTACGGCATCGGCGCCAAGCTGGTCTACGACAAGCGCGACAGTCCCTACATGGCAACAGAAGGCTGGTATTTGTCGGCGGAAATTGAACAGGTGTTTGGTTCCTACACGTACCCGCGCGCGTCGTTCGGCGTCAAAAAGTTTATTCCGCTGTACGAACGGCCAGACGGTTCCGGACGTCACGTTTTGTCGCTCAAGACGTCAGTCGACTGGACGGACGTAGATACGCCAATTTACGAGCATTATTTCACAGGCGGCATTTCCACCATTCGCGGCTTCCGCTACAGAAAAGCGACGGTTCGCGACATGGGCGTTCCTGTCGGCGGTTACACTCAGGTTTTGGCGTGCGCCGAATACCTGTTCCCGATTACGGCAGACGACATGGTTAAAGGCGTCATTTTCTGTGACACCGGTACGTCAGACTACAACTTCGGATCATGGAAAGATCGTTACAGAGCGTCAGTCGGGTTTGGATTCCGAATCACCGTTCCCATGATGGGATCCGTGCCGATCGCGCTGGACTTTGCCTTCCCGGTGTCGAAAAACGATTTCGACGAAACAGAAATATTCAGCTTTACCATGGGCGGAATGTTTTAGAAGGATAACCCATGGCGGCTCAAAACGCAGAAACCATCGTACTAAACAGCGTTCCATTCAGCAATACAAGCCAGATTGCAACGCTTTATACGCGGGAATTCGGGAAGTTTTCCGCCCTGGCGAAAGGATCGCGCCGAGAGAAAAATCCGTTCGACAACGGGTTGGATTACATGGCGCGCCTGAAAACGACGCATTACGTTCGTTCGCAGGGGCTTCAGCTGCTCACGCAGGCAAGCCTTCAGCGCTGGTTTCGAGTAGACAGAAACAATCCCGGCGCGTTGTTTGCCGGATATTACATCGTCGAGCTTATCGATTCGTTCACGGCGGAATTTGACCCGTCGGCAGAACTGTTCGACTTGACCGACGAAACCCTGGCTGACCTGACAGCCGGGAAAGAAGTTTGGCGAACGCTGACCCGGTTCAACTGGCAGATGCTGAGAATAATCGGGATTGCGCCTCAATGGGACGCCTGCGTTTGCTGCGGGAAAAAAAGAACGCGTCAGGCAGGCTGGGCGTTTGGACTGATCGACGGCGGAGTCGTTTGTCCGAACTGCAAGCCGGGACGAATTAGACTCGTCCTCGTTTCGCACGCGGTTTTGGATATCGCCCGGCAATTCGCCGATGAAAAACACAACCTGTGGCGTCGGCTCAAAGCGGCAGACAATCACCGCAAAGAGCTGCGCCGTTTAACGGATTTATACATAGCTCATAACCTTGGCTGGGCGCCGAAAATGCAGCGATACAGTCAAATGTTTGTTTAGTAAAAGTTGCGAGAAACGAGTAGCGAGTAGCGAGAAACGCAAGCGCTACACAAAAATATCTCGCAACTCGCAACTCGCAACTCGCAACTAAAAAGCGCCTTGCAACTAAATATGAATACTAAATATCAACTCTGTCGACTTTGCGCCATAGCCGCTTTGAGCGTTACGCTCTTTGCCGGCTGTACAACCATGCAAGTGCGCGGCACAGTCAAGGATTGGGACGCCATCGCGGCAAACATCAACGCCCATCCTTCTCCCAAAGTAGACCAGAAAACGCTTGAACGATCGTATGACACGCTCGTTAAAGATCAAAAAATTGACGGCGACGGAACCGGTTCAGACGTTGAGTATATCGGAGACGCGTTTGTTGATTCCTACAGACACGTAGTCAACGATTTGCCAGATGTAACAGTCGCTCAATCGTTGTTCAAAGAAGGACTGGATTTG
The DNA here is from genome assembly GCA_045586185.1 of Thermoguttaceae bacterium. Classification (GTDB taxonomy): domain Bacteria; phylum Planctomycetota; class Planctomycetia; order Pirellulales; family Thermoguttaceae; genus RUG11551. Next base: position 50,399 of record JAZMZV010000154.1, read on the forward strand.
TTTTCACAGAAAAAATACTCGGCGGCGGCGAAGAAGTTTTCGTCCTGCCAGTGGAAATGCACGGCTAAAGACACGGTTCTTAAAGAAGACGCCATGTTCATGGAGGCGGAGTGTTACTTCTTTGACAATCAGTATTCCAAAGCGTTCAAACAGTATAACAAGGTTGCCAAGAACTATGAGAACTCCCGCTATTCAGACCGAATGGCGGCAAGACTGTTTGCTATTGGACGTTATTGGGAAAACATGTACGACAAGTATCATTATAATACGTTCGCCCCCAATTTCTGGGATAAGCGCCGACCCATGTTTGACACGAACGGAAACGCGCGTAAAGCGTTTACCAGCGCTCAGTTGCAAAACGCCAACGGGACTTTTTCAGACGCCGCCGTCATGGCGTGCGCGAACAATTATTTCAGAGACGGACAATACACAGAGGCGTCTGAACAGTACGACCATCTGTGCGAGAATTATCCCAATTCCAAATACATCGTTCGCGCGTATCTGCTTAACCTGCAGTGCAAGCTCCAGATGTATATTGGCTCCCATTACGATTCCAAACCGCTGGAAGACGCAGAAAAGATTGCAAATCATTTGATCAACTTCTACGGTCCGGAACTGGACGCTCAGATGAGATCGGAGATTAAAGAGATTCAGTCCCATTTTGCCGAGCAGAAAGCTCAGCGCGACATGGCTATTGCCGAATACTACAAAGACAAAAAATACTACGGCGCTGCCAGACAGTACTATGGATACGTTCAGCGCGATTATCCCGGCACGGAATCAGCGCAGCAGGCAAGAAGCGAGTATCAGAAAATTGCCAATCTGCCTTCAGAACCGGCGAAAAAGTTTGAATGGCTCAAGTACGTTTTCCCAGAGGATTAATCGTTTAACATACAATCAACGGCTTTATTCATGAATCGCGGTTTTGCGTTTCTGACGACTCTCCTTGCAGCGTGTTTGATAACCGGTTGCGCCGGATACCAAATTGGGAATCAAACTCTGTACACCGCCAATATCCAGACGATTTACATTCCGATGGTAAAAGCGCCGTCGTTAAGCCCTCACATGAGCGAACGGATTACGGAAGCGGTTGCCAAAGAGGTCGAACTTCGCACGCCCTATAAACTCACTCAAGACAATTACGCAGACGCCGTTCTCAATATCGAGATTATCGAATACAAACAGGGAATCAATTTCAAGGACAAATGGGGCGGACCGCGTCAGAACAATCTGGAAATGAGAGCAAAAGTCGAGCTGGTAAACCGCAGGTCGCTGACTCCGGAATGTGCGTGCGAATTCTCTCTCGACCGGGAGGGCATCGTTTTGGGGCACGGCTCCATGATTCCCGTTGCTGGGCAGTCAACGGCGACGGAACAGCAGGAAGCCATCGACCGCCTGGCGAGGTGCATTGTCAATTCTTTGGAAAAACCATGGTAATAACAATTTTCTATATGCCATCGGAACTTTCTTAACATTCTAGCTATTTTTTCAGGAAGTCAAATAATTAAAAGTAGTTTATATAATTAAAATAGATAGTATACAAACACTGCAACAAACTGGCAATTGATAAAAAAGCAAAAATGTTTACCGAGAGCGAATATTTACCAGAAAAAATACTTACTGTATAAAAATATATAAAATTTTTATGCAATAGATTTCATTTTTACTCGTTAGTTATATAAAGTAAAATTATGTAAATCACTTCACGATTAGCTTGGCGCAAATCCTGTAGGATTTTATGATTTTAAGTGGCGTAAGCGGTATATTTCATTGCGTTTGCCAAGGAAACTAACTTTATTACATTTTTGAGGTTGAGAGCGCGTTTGTTCTCTGTTGAGTATTTAGTTTAAAAAAACTGGAGAAAATCATGCCTAAAAAGTCAAAGGCGTTGACTGCCCGTCAGCGAGAAGTTTATGAATTTATCAAACGGACAATCAAGGCTAAAGGGTATTGTCCAACCGTACGCGAGATTGGAGACGCGGTTTCTATCAATTCTCCCAACGGCGTCATTGGGCATCTGCGCGCTCTGATCCGAAAGGGGTACATTGTTCGTCAAGCGCACATGGCTCGCTCGATTCAGCTTGCCAACTCAAAGGATTCCGGGTCAATCAGCATTGGAGCAGCCATCGAAAACAATCAGTTCATTTCAACTGAAAAAACGGCTCCAGCGGTTTTGGAAGAGGTCATTCCCGTCAGCGGAACAATCCAGTTGGTAACGGTTAAGGACAACACCTTTAACGACGCGAAAATTGTTGCCGGCGACGTTATTGTCGTTCGTACGGACGTTCCCGCCAGCGAAGGTCAAACTGTTTTGGCAACCGCTAAATCCGGCAAACTTTCTCTGATTAAATGGGGCGCGGACGCATTAAAGAAAATTGGTCTGAACGATATTTCAGATTCTACCAATTGCGAAGCCGTTGTCGGAATCGCCTTGGGCGTAATGCGAAAATTCTGATTCGGTTACTCGCTCTAAACAAATAAAAAACAACGCTTTACGAAGAAATGGATGGTTCTTCGCAAAGCGTTGTTTTGTTTTAAAGAAAAATTTATTCTCGCAACTCGTAACTCGCTCCGTGGGTTAAAACCCACGGCTATTAATATTAAACCGCTACGCGGTTTTTAAGGAACGCTGTCGCGTCTGCTTAGATAACTTTTACGCCTGATGGTTGACGATGACGTCTTCGAGGATATCGAGCCCTTCTTTCGCCTGATCCATGGTCAGGTTGATTGCCGGGAGCATACGAATAACGACGTTGTGCGTGCAGTTGATTAACAGTCCGCGTTCCATGCACTCTTTGACAGCGAACGCGCCTTCGACGTTGAGTTCAATGCCGATCATGGTTCCAGCGCAGCGTATGTCCTTAATCAGACTGCACTTCTGCTGCATCTGCTCCGCTCTCTGACGGAAGTAATTCTCAATCTTTTTGGCGTTTTCGAGCAGATGTTCTTCTTCAATCATCTGGATAGTGGCAATGCCGCCAGCTGCAGCGATGGGGTTTCCGCCGAAGGTGGAAGCGTGCATTCCGCGTTTGAGGTCGTGGGCGATGTCAGCTCGCGCCAGGAACGCGCCTGCGGCGGCTCCGCCGGAAATCGCCTTGGCGAGAGACATGGAGTCGGGCGTAACGCCGAACTTCTGGTATGCGAACCAGTAGCCCGTTCGACCGCAGCCGGTCTGAACTTCGTCGAAGTGTAGCAGCAGGTCGTTTTCGTCGCAAATCTGACGCAGTCCCTGAAGGAATCCCTCTGGAGGAATGCGGATCCCGCCTTCGCCCTGAATCGGCTCGATGAAAATCGCGGCGGTTTCTTCGTCGACCAGTTCTCGAACGGAATCGAGGTCGCCAAACTTCGCGTACATGAACCCGGGAACCAACGGTCCCAGCCCGGCTTGGTACTTCGCCTGAGCCGTCGCGGTCGTCGTCGCCAGCGTTCTGCCGTGGAACGAGCCTTCAAAGGTGATGATTTTATAGCGTCCTTTGGGAACCTGGTGAAGACGGATAAACTTTATCGCCGCTTCGTTCGCTTCCGCGCCGGAGTTGCAGAAGAAGGCTTTGCCGCCAAACGAGCGTTCGGACAGCATTTCCGCCCAAATTCCCTGCTGTTCCATGTACCAGGAGTTGGGAACGTGTACGAGCTTTTCCAGCTGATCCTGAATTGCCTTGACGACTTTCGGCGGGCAGTGCCCGAGCATGTCGCAGCCCCAGCCGGGGAAGAAGTCTATATAACGCTTGCCTTCGTCCGACCAAATGTACGAGCCTTCGCCGCGAACCAGCGTTACCGGGTATCGCGTGTAGTTTGGAATGACGTAACGATCAAAGCGTTCAATTGTGTTCATGTTCGTAAAAGTCAAAAAGAGTAAATGGATAACAAAAAAAACGGAAAGTGAAAAGCGAGAGGCAACTTGTTATAAGTATTCTCGCTTCTCACTTCCCGTTTTATGACGTCAGACCGCAGTCTCGATGAGCGTAAAAAAGGGGATTTCTAATAATTGCTTTCGATGTCAGGCGACGGGATTTTTTTCGTCCGCACAGAGGAGAAAAGCCCCAGTATTAAACATACGAGTGGGCTTTTCGACTCAAAGCGGAAGGAAAAAAGAACTAGCATGACACGAAATTGAATTATTAGAAGTTCCCTTATCGCTTGGAGAACTGAGTCGCACGACGGGCTTTTCGCAGACCGTACTTCTTGCGTTCCTTTTCTCGACCGTCTCGGGTGAGGAGGCTCTTTTCGCGGAGAACCTGTTCGGTTTCCGGATCGAACGCTTTCAGAGCGCGGGCGATAGCCAACTTGCAGGCGTCTGCCTGACCGGTGATTCCGCCGCCTTCGACGCGAATGATGACGTCAACGGATTCGGCTTTTTCGGTTGCCAGCAAGGGAGCCATGACGGCGTTGACATGCTGTTCAATTTTGAAGAAGTCGTTGAGCGAACGTTTGTTGATGGAGATCTGACCTTTACCGGCGCGGACGCGGGCGCGGGCGATGGAGGACTTGCGGCGTCCGGTTCCCAGAGCGTCGTTGAGTCCGTTGCCTTCGATAACTACTCTATCAGCCATAATTATTTAACCTTTCGTATTTGTTATTAAAAGTAACAGAGCGTTATTTGGCTCCCAGATTAACCAATTCCGGATTCTGCGCCTGATGCGGGTGTTCCGGACCAACGTATAACTTCAGCTTTTCGAGCATTTTGCGGCCGAGCTTGTTTTTCGGAAGCATGCGTCGAACAGCGTCGTACAGAATTTGCGTGGGGTGTTGTTCCAGGCGAGTGGCGGCGTTAACGCTGCGGAGACGCGGATAGCCCGTGTACCATGTGTAGCGTTTCTGTTCCCATTTTTTGCCGGAGAACTTAACCTTTTCAACATTGACGACAACAACGTATTCGCCAGTGTCGACGCCCGGGGTGAAGGTGGGTTTGTGCTTGCCCATCAGCCGGACAGCAATATCGCGAGCCAAACGACCAACGACTTTATCAGTCGCGTCGGTTACGACCCATTTATGCTCAACCTCAAGAGGTTTCGCCCAATAAGTTTTATTCATTGATGCGTTCATTGAACTGTACCTTGAATAATTGTTAAAATGAAATATAATAAACACAAACGTCTGGAAACGATTCCTCAGACGCCGGCTGAAAGTCGTCTTTCCCCTGGACTTCTAACAACCTGGCGCTTTATACCGCGGCGGCTCTCACAATCTGAAATCGGACGATTTCAGAGGCTGAACGGGCAGAACCGGAACTCCGCCGTATAAAACATTAGGGCAGATTATACAACGATTCTCTATTTTTGCAAGGGGGAGGGGGAAAAATTTAGGGAACAGGAAACAGGAAATGGGGAGTTAGGAGACTCGCGCCAATTACCACTTGACGAATTGTTATTGCAGATTATAATTAATTATGTCAAATATTTTGAATAACATTATTGTCAATAATAATCGTTAAATTGTTCATTTCTTAAATCAGAGGAGTGAAGAATGAATAAGTTTTTACCTTTTGTTGTTTTCGTTTTATTTGCTGTCGTCTTTGCTGATATGGTTCAAGGACGCACCTGGACGGACGCCAAAGGAAAAAAAGTTACAGCCGATTTCGTAAGTCTTATTCAAGACGGCGAGCCAAAGGTTAAACTTCAAACGCCGTCCGGGAAGATGATCGTTGCGCCTTTGAGAAACTTCTCGAAAGAGGATCAGGAATATATTCAGAGTCTTGGCTCTAAATCCGCTGTCGCTCAGCCGACGCAAAGCGATACTCGCAGCGCGGTCTTTTCTGCCGTCAAAAATTTTGATATTGACAGCCGCGAAGCGTACGACGCCATAATTGAAGTTCGTAACAACGACCCGACAAAGCTGGAACCGGATTACACCTTGGCGCTGATATTTATCTTTAAAAAGAAAGACTATTTACACGCTCAGCAGCATTTTACTCGCTGTTTGAGAATCAGTCCTGACAACCCCAGCGTTCTTCTGAATATGGGTACGTTATGCGTGTTACAGGAAAAGTATCCGGAAGCGTTCGCGCATTATCAAAAAGCATACGTTTTGGGAGGCGCGAATCCAGCTCTTAAACACAACCTTCATAAACTGATTATTGAGTCCAATTCTCGCAATATTTTTATTCCTCCCAATGTTCAAAGCCGAATTTCGGAACTGGCAAGCAAAGTAACTCAGCAAGACAAAACCCCGTTCAATCCCAAACAGGGCTGGATGTTTGAAAAGTGCCCTGAGGGAACGGCACAGGAAATGTTCAAATGTACATGGTTTCAAATCGACGGTTATCAGCCGTACGAATTCCCCATTTGCGTGAAATGCAAAGGAACTGGTAAGGTGGATTGTCCCAATAAAAACTGTTCCGGCGGAAAAGCGACGATTTATGTAACAAAAACCCAACGACATCACAACGGCGGGAAAGTTACGACGCAAGTCCCTCAAACAGTTATATGCAACGTTTGCAAGGGGAAAAACTTTGTACCGTGTCCGGTATGTCAGGGAACCGGGTTGGAATATCATCAGGTATTGGTAGACGAGAATCCTCAACCCAAAGCTCAAACCGAGAAGCCTAACGCTGGCGGACAAGTCAAGCCGGAGCAGAACGCGCCGAAACCGCAGCCTCCGAAACAGGAAAACAACCCTCCGCAGCCGCCTGTATTCGATAATCGACCAGTCCGAATGGGGGTTGACGTTCAGGACTTGGAAACGCGACAGGAAGACGCTGCTGAAAGCCGTCGTTTCTTTGGTCTTGAAGACGACGATGATAAGCGCCCGCAAAAGAAATAATTGTAACAATGCAATAAGCGAGAAGAATTGATTTCCTCTCGCTTATTTTGTTTGTATTCTAAATTAGAATAACCGCTTTGTATTCTAGTTGTTGGCGAGTTTTCTCAAAACCGTCTGGAGAATGCCGCCGTTTTTGAAGTAGACGATTTCAACCGGCGTGTCGATTCTAACTGTTACGTCGAACGTCGTCTGTTTGCCGTCAGCCGCGGTTGCTGTTACAGTTAAGTCGCATTGCGGCGTCAGGTTGGAGACGTCGCCCAGGTCGAAGGTTTCTTCACCCGTCAAGCCGAGAGACTGCCACGTCTGACCCGGTTTGAACTGTAACGGAAGAATTCCCATTCCGACGAGGTTCGAGCGGTGAATTCGTTCAAAGCTGGCGGCGATAACAGCGCGAACGCCCAGCAGGGACGTTCCCTTAGCCGCCCAGTCCCGGCTTGACCCGGTTCCGTATTCCGCGCCCGCCAAAACGATCAGAGGAATTCCCGCCTGTTTGTATTTGACAGCGGCGTCGTAAACGGAAATCGCAGGAGCGTCTTTTCCTTCAGGCAGATAACGGCTCCAGCCGCCTTCAGTACCCGGCGCGATAAAGTTGCGAATGCGAATATTGGCAAACGTCCCGCGCGTCATAACCTTGTCCGCGCCGCGGCGGCTGCCGTAGGAATTGAATTCTTTCGGCTCGACGCCGTGCTCTTGCAGATACTTTCCAGCCGGCGAGTCCGCCTTGATGTTTCCCGCCGGGGAAATGTGGTCAGTCGTAATCGAATCGCCCAGCGCCAGCAAAACGCGCGCGCCGTTAATCGGCTTGAGCGGTTCCGGTTGAGCGGTCATTTCCGCCAGGAACGGCGGTTCCTGAATGTAGACGCTGTCGAGATTCCAGGGGAACAAGCTGCCGGAGGGCGACTGGACGGCTTTCCATTCGTCCGAACCTTCAAAAACGTTAGCGTACGCTTTGAGGAACATGTCCGGCTGAACGGTTTGAGCTGTCAAGGCGTCAATTTCCTCTCGGGTCGGCCAGATGTCTTTGAGATAAACCGGATTCCCGTCTTTGTCGGTTCCCAGCGGATCTGTTACAAGATTGATATTGACCGTACCCGCAATCGCGTAGGCGACAACCAGAGCCGGCGAGGCGAGGAAGTTCGCTTTGACCAGCGGATTGACGCGTCCTTCAAAGTTGCGGTTGGCAGAAACAACGGCGGCGGCAACGAGGTTATTATCCGTTACCTGTTTTGCAACCGGTTCGGGAAGAGGACCGGAGTTGCCGATACAGGTCAGGCAGCCGTACCCGACCGTCTGGAATCCCAGCGCGTTAAAGGCGTCCATCAGCCCGGCTTTTGTCAGATAATCTGTAACAGCTCGAGAGCCTGGTCCCAAGGAGGTCTTTACCCACGGCTTGGTTTTGAGTCCTTTTTCCACAGCTTTTTTCGCCAGCAACCCCGCGCCGAGCATGACAGACGGGCTGGACGTGTTGGTGCAGGACGTAATCGCCGCGATTGTAACGCAGCCGTGTCCAAGCTGCGTTTCGTTCGACTCGATTCTGGCGGCATCCGCTTCGTCCAGGCCGAAACCGCGTTCTGTGACAGGAGCAGTCAGCGCGGCTTTGAACGTCGATTGCATGTCGGACAGAAGAACTTTGTCCTGCGGACGTTTCGGTCCCGCCAGACACGGTTCGACGGTTGACAAATCGAGCGTTACAATTTTCGTATACTGCGGCGTCGGCGCGTCCGGCAATCGGAACAGTTTTTGCTCTTTCGTATAGGCTTCCACAAAGGCGACTTCTTCTTCGCTGCGCCCCGTCTGACGGAGGAACTCAATCGTCTTTTCGTCCGTCGGAAAGAATCCCATCGTGGCGCCGTATTCCGGTCCCATGTTGGCGATAACGGCGCGATCCGCTAATTTCATGGACTGAACGCCTTCGCCGAAGAATTCAACGAACTTGCCGACAACGCCGACTTTTCGTAACAAATTGGTAATCGTCAGAACAACGTCCGTCGCGGTAATTTCCGGTCGTAACGCGCCTGTCAGTTCAACGCCGACGACTTCCGGCAAGAGCATGTACAGCGGCTGACCGAGCATGACGGCTTCCGCTTCAATGCCGCCGACGCCCCAGCCCAATACGCCAAGTCCGTTAATCATAACAGTGTGACTGTCCGTGCCGACGACTGTGTCAACCACTGCGACGTTTTCGCCGTTAATCGGCTTGACGAACACGCCTTTGGCGAGGTATTCCAGATTGACCTGATGAATGATTCCCGACGACGGCGGGACGATGCGGAAATTCTGGAACGCCTGCTGACCCCAGCGCAGGAACTCGTACCGCTCTTTGTTGCGGTGAAACTCGATTTTCAGGTTGTCCTGCAAGGCAGTGTCCGTTCCAAAACAGTCGGTCTGAACGGAATGGTCGATAACCAGGTCAACGGGAACAAGCGGATTGATTTTATCGGGATTCCCGCCCAAACGATTCATCGCGTTTCTCATCGCGGCAAGGTCGACAACGCACGGAACGCCCGTAAAGTCCTGAAGAATCACCCGCGCCGGCTTGAACGGAATTTCCATCGGCGTAAATCCGGGCTTCCACGACGCGATATTGAGAACGTCTTTTTCCGTAACTTCGAAATTGTCACAGTTTCTCAACGCGTTTTCCAAAAGAATGCGAATCGAATACGGCAGAGCGTCAATATTGACGTCTAAGGAATCAAGACGATAAATTGTTGCCGTTGTCTTGCCAACGGTCAAGGTGGATTTGCTGTTAGTATAAGGCATGGCAGGATTTGTGGGTAAAATGTACCTAACATAGTAAAACGACGTTTTATTATTATACAGCAAAACCGTTAATCTGGAATAGGGAGGGGGAAAGTGAAGAATGAGAGTTTTGACAGCGGTTTGCGGTTGCGTTGTTCAAACTGCCGTGTTCTTCGGCGTTCTGCCGTTTTTCCAGTCGTAATAGTAGCAAAGAAACATATCGGTTGCGACCATCGAGGCGTCGATGATGTACAACGCTACAACCCAGTCCCAGGAATAGAGATATTTATGGATAATCCCGGCGATATAGCCAATCACGACAAGCCACAAAAAGAAATAGCTTTTCGTGCCGGAGGTTTTGAATCTGTACGTTTTGGCGATCGAGAAGGGCCACGATGCGCCAAAACAGATCAGCATGATAATTTCAAATACGCTCATTTGATTGCCGGGCTTTTAGCCGTCGCGCCGTAAATCCGTCAGCCAAAGAGCAGCCATACGAACCGCCAGACCGTTGGTAACCTGGTCGATAATGGCGGACTGCGGACCGTCGGCAACTTCAGCCGTAACTTCTACGCCGCGGTTAATCGGACCGGGAGCGATAATCAAAACGTCTTTTTTCGCCTTAGCCAACCGGCGAGCGTTCATGGTGTACAGGAGTTCATATTCTCGAACGGACGGGAACGGTCTGGACTGCTGACGTTCAAACTGGATTCTCAGCAGATTGAGCACGTCAACGTAAGGAAGAATATCGTCCAGAGAGTAGCTGTATTCAACGCCGATTTTAGCCCATTCAGACGACACGAGCGTTGACGGACCGCAGAGAATAACGTTCGCGCCGAGCTTTTTCAAGCCCCAGATGTTGGATCGGGCGACGCGGCTGTGAGCGATGTCGCCAACCAGCGCGACCGTCTTGCCTTCCAACGTCCCCAAACGTTGACGAATCGTCAGGATGTCCAACAGGGCTTGAGTCGGGTGAGCGTGCGCGCCGTCTCCGGCGTTGAGAACGCAGCCGTTGGCGTTTTCACTGATGAGTTTGGGCGCGCCGGGCATGTTGTGTCGAACGACAAACGAGTCGACGCCCATCGCTTCAATATTGCGGGCGGTGTCAACGACGGTTTCCCCTTTCGACATCGAACTGGTTCCTGCGGCAAACGCCAGCACAGACGCCCCAAGCCGCTGAGCGGCAAGCGTAAAGCTGCTGCGCGTTCGGGTGGAGTTCTCGAAAAACAGCGTGCAGACCGTTTTGCCGGAAAGGAGGTTGAGCTTGTTTTTAGCGGACTTGCAGATCGTTCGGAACCGGTCGGCGACGTCCAATAAAAGAGTGATGTCCTCGGCGGAAAGGGATTCCAAACCGAGCAAATGTTTGTGCCGCCAGCTGTCGACGCACGGCAATGTGGAAATAAAGTCGTCCATGAGCGAACTCTCAAAAGAAGAATGGTATTTGGATAACTTCTATAGATTATAACCGGAATTAAAATACTGACAAGAGGGGCGGCGACGAGGATTGACGGGCGGGCGCTTTCAAATATAGTAAAATAATTCAAAAATCGTAACCCCCAGATTTATCTGGGGGATTTGTACGTTATATTAATATTTTATGTTTATCTTCCCACACCTAAAGGTGTGGGCTACGATTATATTATAGGTTTTATTTGTATTAAATGACCCGGCAGAGGAAACACTTTAAATAGTCGGTTTCCGGGCAGGAGTCCAGAACGGGGTGATCGGGAGCGGCGCCGCGCTGCTGAAGGATTTGGATGCGTCTGCCCGCCTGTGACGCTGCGCCGTGGAGCATGTCGAAAAAGTCTTCTCGACGAACGGAGCCGGTACAGGAGCATGTTACAAGAAATCCGCCGGGAGCGACGCACGAGATTCCCAGCTTGTTGAGGTAATGGTATCCGCGGAGGGCTTCCTGAACAGAGCGTTTTCCCTGAGCGAATTTGGGCGGGTCGAGAACGACTCCGCCAAACGTTTTCCCTTCTGATTTGAACTGTTCCAAAATCTGGAACGAGTCGCCCTGTAACGTTTCGACGTTGTCGACTGCGTTGAGCTGAGCGTTCTTTTTGACCTGTTCGAGGGCTTTGGCGCTGGAATCGCAAGCCAGACAGGAAACGGCGCCAGCCTGTGACGCGGCAATCGAAAATCCGCCGTGATAGCAGAACATATCCAAAACCGTTTTCCCTTTGAACAGTTCAGCCGCCGCCAAACGGTTTTCTCGCTGGTCGAGATAAAACCCGGTTTTCTGCCCGCCTAAAAGCTGAATTTCGTACTTGATTCCGCCGGACTGAATAACCATCGTTTCCGGAACCGGAGCGCCAAAAACGCGGTCGGCAGTCAGTTCCTCAGGAGCGCCTTCCCGACGAGCCATCGCGGGTTCCGTTGTAACAATTACGGTTTTAGCTCCCGTAATATTTTGGAGAATTTGGACAAATTGTTCCGCGCGCAACAAAATTCCTAAACTGGTCGCCTGCATGACAAGAACGTCTTCGTACTTGTCGACAATCAAGCCGGACAGAGCGTCCCCTTCGGAGTTAATCAGACGCGTTGCCTGAGAGTAATACCCCAGCTCTTTTCTCAAATCAATCGCAGTAGAAATCTGTTTCGTCCAAAAGGCGTCGTCTAAAGATTCTGATTCGTTCCACGTATACAGACGTACACGTATTTTGCTGTGAGAGTTGTACAGACCTCGGGCGAAGAATCGTCCTTTGTCGGAATAGACGTCAACGACGCTGCCGTCCTGCGGTACGTTGGATTTATCGAGTAATTCTAAAGAACCGTCGAGAATCCAGGGATGACCGCCCAGCAGGGCGCGGAGCTTGTTTGGTTTGAGAGTTGCGAGTTGCGAGTTGCGAGTTGCGAGTGGATTGAAAGGCGGTAATGGAGCGACCATCGGGAGCGGAATTACGCATTCGCCGACAGGCGAAACTGCGAGTTGAGAGTTGCGAATAAATTGAAAGGCGGTAATAGTTACCGCCTTCCAAGATTCCCTAAATAAACTACTTCAGGAATTCGCGAACGCTTTCCAGCTGTCCGGCGGATCCGAGAACGGTGTTCTTGTGAATGATGTATTCAGCGTAAGCAGCCATGAATTTCTTTCCTGGCGGGCGCAGGTCGAAGTTCTGCGGGTTGGCGAGGAATTCTTCACGGTGAATGGCGCACCATACCAGACGTCCGTCGGTGTCGATGTTAATCTTGCAGACGCCGAGCTTGGCGGCGGGCAGGTATTCGGCTTCGTTTACTCCGGAAGCGCCAGCGAGCTGACCGCCAGCGTTGTTGATGCGATCAACCCATTCCTTCGGAACGGAAGAGGATCCGTGCATAACCAACGGGAAGTTGGCGGGGATGGCTTTCTGGATTTTTTCCAGAACGTCAAAGTGCAGACCCTGTTTTCCGGAGAACTTGAACGCGCCGTGGCTGGTGCCGATAGCAACCGCGAGGGAGTCGCAGCCGGAACGTTCGATGAATTCAGCGGCGGTGCTGGGGTCGGTCAGTTTGACGTCGGCGACGATGTCTTCTTCGACTCCGCCGAGCTGTCCGAGTTCAGCTTCAACGACGATGCCCTTGTCGTGGGCGCGATCGACAACGCGGCGAGTGATTTCGATGTTCTTTTCGAATTCTTCAGCCGAGGCGTCAATCATAACGGAGGAATAGAATCCGCTGTCGATGCAGTCGTAGCAGGCTTCTTCGTTGCCGTGATCCAGGTGAACGGCGAAGATGGCTTCCGGGAAAACCAGTTCCGCAGAACGAATCAGACCTTCCAGGAATCGCTTGTCGGTATAGGAACGAGCGCCTTTGGAAATCTGAATGATAAACGGAGCGCTTTTAGAAGCGTCGCTGGGATCTTCGTTCTTGGCGGACTTGCCAAGGTTGCCGCGGAACAGACCGACGATCTGTTCGAGGTTATTGATGTTGTAAGCGCCGATAGCGTATTTGCCGTAGGCATGCTTAAACAGTTCGGTGGTGGTTACGATCATCTCGATTAATCCTTCTGCGAGGTTGACTCGCAATAAAGTAAGGAACAAGCCGCGGCGACATTACGCTTCGCCTGACCGCCCCTTGATACAGTAAATTTACTGCCCCCTATTATATATTTTTTTACTGATTTGTCAATAGGCGGAAAAGTTGCGAGTTGCGAGTGGCGAGTTGCGAGAAAACGCAAGCGACCAACGGGAGCGATTATTGGCAGACGCGCGGGTGCGAAGCCGCACGGGCAGAAGGACAAAGTTTTGTCTCCGAATAAGCCGATTTTGGCGCTACCCACATCCAATCAGGAACCGACCTTGTCGGCGCGGATTGGGAGCGGCGCCTCGCCGCCGAGTTGCGAGAAGAATTCCGTTAGATTTTTAACACGAAATACACGAAAGAATCGAAAAAGACGAAAACGTTTTTTAATTTTTATTTCGTTATATTTTGTCTTTTCTGTTTTAAAAATTGCTGCCTCTTGCCTACTGTCTTTCTCCTAAACCTCTCTTGCAATTCTTTTAAATAATGGTATATTATTAGCGGTCGGCAACGTTGTCGATCCTTTGAAAATGATTTGTGTTGCGCTTGCCTTTTTAGCAATTCGCAACTCGCAACTTTGGGGATTCAGGCAGTAGGCAATAGGCAGTAGGCAGTAGTTAGTGGTAAGTGATAAGTGGTAAGTGGTAAGTTAGAAGAACGCTTGCGTCCTAACCACTAACCACTAAAAACTTATTACTAACCACTGTCTACTTACCACTAAACACCCTCAACTTCCTACTCCCTTACAAACACTTCATTTTATCATGTTCTACAATTCCATTTTAGACGCAATCGGAAACACTCCGATTGTACGAATTAACAAGCTCAACGAGGGTCAGGCAGAAGTTCTGGCTAAGGTTGAGTACTTCAATCCTGCAAGTTCCGTCAAAGACCGTATTGCTTTCGCAATGATTGATGCGGCAGAGAAGTCTGGCGCGCTCAAGCCCGGCGGACTGATTATCGAACCGACCAGCGGCAACACCGGCGTTGGTCTGGCTCTGGTCGCAGCGGTAAAAGGATACCGCATTATCATGACGATGCCGGAAACGATGTCAATCGAACGCCGCAAGCTCATGGCGGCTTACGGAGCGGAACTGGTTCTTACCCCGGGTCCGGCTGGCATGAAAGGCGCGATCGCCAAGGCAGAAGAACTCAAAGCCGCCAACCCCGGCTCGTTCATTCCTCAGCAGTTTGAAAACCCCGCCAACCCGGAAGCCCACAGAAAAACCACTGCCCAGGAAATCCTCCGTGACACGGACTCCAAAGTCGACGCCTTTGTCGCTGGCGTTGGTACGGGCGGAACGATTACCGGCATTGGCGAAGTTCTCAAAGCCGCCAATCCAAACGTAAAAATTTTCGCGGTCGAACCGAAAGACTCCCCGGTTCTGTCCGGCGGAAAACCCGGACCTCACAAGATTCAGGGCATCGGCGCGGGATTCGTTCCCAAGGTTCTCAACACCGATATTCTCGACGAGATTATTCCGGTTGACTCTCAGGACGCCGGCGCTACCGCTCGCCTGTCCGCCAAGAAGGAAGGACTGCTTATCGGCATCTCTTCCGGAGCCGCTCTGTTTGCCGCATTGCAGCTGAGCAAACGACCCGAATTCGCCGGAAAGAGAATCGTCGTCCTCCTGCCCGACTGCGGAGAACGTTACCTGTCCAGCTGGCTGTTTGAGAATTAGGCGGCGAGGCGCCGCTCCCAATCCGCGCTACCGCGCGAGACGTGTTATAATCGCTCCCGTTGGTCGCTTGCGTTTTCTCGCAACTTATAATGTAACAACTTTCGTTCCATCGGGAACGAGTTCCTTAACCGCCGAGATTGTTTCGGCGGTTTTGTTTTGTCCAGAGTTATCTAACTGAGCGGACGCCAAAGTCTGCATGGCTTGATGAAAGAAGTTCGAGTCGGCGCGTCCGGATACGATGTTGTCCGGAGCGCTGGTCAGAGCTAAAACGATCTGCGTTTCTCTCCCAGAGTATTCTGCTGTTTTGTTGCAAAGTCGATAGACAACCGTTGCGGCAAGTTTGATATTATGCCGAATCTGTTCCGGCAGGTCATGTGCATCGTTTTCGTCCCAGTCGTCAGGCGGAGTCATGTCAACGACGATTCCCAGCCACGCTCCCAGGGGTGGCTGAAATTGTCTTATAACCAGGTCGCCCAGCCGGGCGGACGATCGCCAATGGATTAACCGGACGTCTTCCCCAGGTCTATAGGCAGAAACGGAATGGAATTCCCCAACGTTTCGAGAAGAATGGTTTGTTTCGCGAGAAACGCCGTCATAACTCTGAGCGGTTAGCTGAATCAGGTCTTCCGGCAGCTCATCCAGCAAAGCTGGATATACCCAGAACGTTGCTGCTCGTCCAACCCGAACCCGACATTCAAACAACCCCAAAGGGAATCGGGAAATCAATTCGACCGGTTCTAAACGGTATTCCCCTGGACGGTCGATTTGGCAAACGAACTCGCGGGTCGTTTTTTGGTTGGGGGGAAGCTTTGAGAAAAAGAATGAGGCAGTAGGCAGTAGGCAGTAGGCAGTAGGCGGCGAGGCGCTTTCGTTTTCTCGCAACTCGCAACTCGCAACTCGCAACTCGACAGTATTGATAGCTTCTCTTGCAGCCAAGGCAAACAGCGTTCCGCGAGAAACATTGGTTAAGTCCAGGGAAAGAACGAACTCCGATTCCGCATGGATGGTTACAGGCATTCGACGCTGAACTCTGAACCAGCCCTTTTTAATCTTTGCCATGAACCAGGACAGAATCAGCGCTCCGAGGATAAGCCCCGCTATGAACAAAAGCAGATTGATCTGTCGCATCACAGCCGCGATGCACAGAGCGATAAAAATCCCGAAAAGGTAAACGCCTTGCCAAGTCGGGTACGTCAGACCGTACTTGAGTTTCATAAGAGTTGCGAGTTGCGAGTAGCGAGTTGCGAGAGAATGTTAGCATTAGTTTTTTTTGATGCGTTTCTTGCTTTTTGCTGATTATTTCTTGCAACTTTATTTCAATATAGCGCTTTTAGATTATTTTTCAAGAGTGAGCAGGAAAGGGTTTGTTTCTGGGGAGCGGACATTGTCCGCGATAATCAAAGGTTGTTTATTGGCGGGTAATACCCGCCCCCCGTAAACGTTTTCTCGCAACTCGCAACTCGCAACTCGCTACTAACTCCAAAATTTTTCAAATTTTCCTCTCCTCCCCGTTGATTTTTGATTTTCAAAGTTTTATAATTCAGTTTAATGGGTTTCTGGAATGAAAAGACGTTTGAACGTTGGACGTTTTTGGTATTTCCAATTTCATTTTATTATTCGAGTTTTTATCCATGAAAAGAATTTCCCTCCTTCAAGTTTCCGTAATGGCGATTGCCGTTGCGGCTGGTTTGTTTGCAGCGACGTCCTATGCAGACGTCCGATTGACAAAAGCGTTTACTGACAACGCCGTTTTGCAGCGGGACGTTCCCGTCAAGGTTTGGGGCTACGCCGACGCTGGCGAAGACGTAACCGTCAAGTTCAATGGTCAGGAAGTCAAAACCACCGCTGGCGAAGACGGCAAGTGGCTGGTCGAACTCAAGCCGATGCCTGCGCTCAACTGGGGCGCCGATTTGGTCGTTACTGGCAAAAACGAAATCGTTTTGAAGAACGTCGTCGTTGGCGAAGTCTGGATTTGCTCCGGACAGTCCAACATGGAAATGCCGCTTTCGAGCTGGTATCAAAAGTTGCCTAACGGCTGCGGACGTTTGGCTTGCAATACCGAAGAGATTACCGGCGACTTCAGCTTTATTCGTTTCAATCGCGTTCATCACAACACTGCCATGTCCGAACTGGAAGATTTTAACAGCTTTGGCTGGCAGGAATGCAAAAACGCCGTTCAGAAAGATTGCACTGCAGCGGGATTCCATTTCGCTGTTCGTCTGCACAAAGAACTCGGCTGTCCAATCGGATTGATTGATTCCAACTGGGGCGGATCCAATATCAACTCCTGGATTCCGGACGAAGGCTGGAACAACTGCGAAGAAACCGTTGAACCCGGCAAGCAGCTTATTGAAGCTCGCAACAAGGCTGGCAAGTCCGATTTCCGTACCGCTGGCGGCATGTACTATGCCATGTTGGCGCCTTGGAAGAATTACGCTGTCCGCGGAGCGATCTGGTATCAGGGCTGCTCGAACGCTGGCGAAGGCGGATTCTATTATTACAAACAAAAGGCGATGATTCTCGAATGGCGAAAGATTTGGGGAGACATCCCGTTCTATTGGGTTCAGCTTGCCAACTTCATGGGCACGTCTGAAGACCCCAACTGCGACGGCGGCTGGGCGAGAATTCGCGACGGTCAGACCCGTTGTCTGGAAGTTCCAAAAACAGGTCAGGCTGTTATTATTGACGCTGGCGAAGCGGGAGACATTCATCCCCAAAACAAGTGGATTGTCGGAAACCGTCTGGCTCTCAACGCCCTGGCTCAGACCTACGGCAAGGATTGCAAGTACGCCTCGCCAACACTCAAGGAAGCCAAGTTTGAAGACGGCAAAGCCACTCTGAAATTCGACAACGTTGGCGGCGGTTTGATGATTGCCAAACTGTTCGGACGCGAAGTCAAACAGGACAAAGACGTCAACACGATTAAGTGGTTTGCCATTGCTGGCGAAGACGGCAAGTACGCCTGGGCGGACGCTCAAATCGTCGACAGCGACACGGTCGTTTTGACCAGCCCTGCCGTTCCCAATCCGGTCAAAGCCCGTTACGCCTGGCAGAACAATCCGGACGGCGTTACCCTGTATTCAAAAGAAGGACTGCCGGTAACCCCGTTTACGACTGAATGATTTGAAAGAGGATTCTTGGAATCTGACAAATAGAATCTGACAAATAAAAAAGACGCCTGAGATTCTCGGGCGTCTTTTTGTTTAAAGCTGTAGATTGTTTCTCGAGAAACAATCAGTCATTTAGACTTAGTAGCCTAACGGACGGGGATTGTTGAGATAGAAATCTCGCGGACCACGGGTCTGGTAGAACGGCGGTTCAATCGGAGCCAGGCGTGGCATGCGATTGCCTCCAATGTGTCCTCCCATTGGAAAACCGGGATGTCCCATTCCATGGTGTGCATGTTCAACGGGCGTGTACGGAACCGGGCGAATGTTCAACCACCACGGTCTGGTATCCTGTCCGTAATACGGAGTGGGAGAGTAGTACGCTCCCGCCGGGCAAGTTTGGCACGGATCTTCGCACTGCTGGCACGGCTGCTGAGTTGTAGTCATCGGAGCTGCTTGAGGAAGAGCTGCTTGCTGAGGAGCCGGAGCTGGAGCTGGCGTTGCAACTTGCGGAAGGGCGTTGATTGCTGGAGCAGGAACGTCAGCTGGAGCGGCAGGAGCCTGCATCGGCTCAATGGGAGCTACGTCAAGCGGCGCCGGTTCGGTCAGAAGCGGTAAGCCATCGTTGTTCAGATCGGGAATCGGAGCGGTCGGAACCTGACCGAAACTAACGCTCATGCTTGTCAGCGCTAACAGGCAAGCGCCGGCGCTGACGATCCATCTTTTCGCTTTTTTCATGATATCAATCCTTTAACTGGAACTATATGGGAATTGCCTGTAAATGCAAACAAACATGCATTTGATTCAGTGTATCAATTAGAATTATCGGTTAAAATTCTGAAATAATTTAATCTTTTAATCAACAATTCGTCTGAAGATGGACGAAAATCCAAATGAGAGCGTTTCAAGTCAGGAATCGCTTGATTTATACTGTTATTATTAAATGCGTCGGCGTGTTTGCCACAGACCCTATGCCAATGAAATTCAAACTGTCCGTTTTATTGTATATGTGTACATTTGTATATTATAACTCGTATGCAGAAGATGCGGTTATATATCAAAACTCTGTAACTGGACGTCAAGTTAAGGCGACAGGAACAATAGAAAATTACAGCCGCGACGAACTGCTTCTGAGAACGTCTTCCGGGCAAATAAAAACTATAGAAACCGGCAGCGTTGTAGAGGTTCAAGCGGACTATCCGTCAACGTATTTGGAGGCGAAACTTCGGATGAACAATCAGGAGTTTGAGCAGGCGCTGCCGCTGTTGGACAAGGCTCTGGTTCAAGCTCCTGACGGCTGGATGAAGCATGAAATCCTGGCGCGACAGGTTGAGTGTTACAGTTCTCTTAATCGTCCTGATCAAGCAGCGGTCAGGTATGTTCAGCTTATTCAGCTTGACCCCAAATCCGCGTTTTACGACTGCGTTCCTCTCGTCTGGACGTCTGTCGAGTTATCGCCCCAAACCCAGCAGTCGGTTCAAAGCTGGACTCGTCAACAAAAGTACCCGTATGCTGCGCTTTTGGGAGCCAGTTTACTTTTGACTTCAGACAAGAAGATCGAGGTTCAGACGACTCTTAACGCCTTGGCGAAGTCGGACGACGCCGACGTCGCAACGTTGGCGCAAATGCAGCTCAATCGTCTGTCTTTAACGCCCTTGTCTGAAACGGCGTTAAAAAATTTGGAAAAGAAAGCAGACGCTCTTCCCAGGAATCTTCAGTACGGACCGCGTTTCATTCTGGGTCAGCTTTGGAGTCGAAGCTCCGCAGACAGCGCTGTCAAAACAGATAAAGCGGCTCTGAGCTATTTACAGTGCGCGGCAAATTCCAAAGCTCCTGTCGAATTGCAAGCCAGAGCGTTTTATTCTGCCGGAACCGTTCTTCTGAATGCAGGTAATCGCGACGAAGCGTTTCGGATTTTTCGACGCCTAATCGAGAAATTCCCGGACTCTCAATGGGCTCAGCAGGCGAAGCGAACAGCAGGCGGGAATCTGTAGAAGGCAGTAGGCGCTCCAAATCAATAAAAAAAGGCGTAAAATAAAAACTTATTTTACGCCTCGGGGAAAGGAGAAAAAACAAATGATCAGTATCTAACTCCCGCGCGTCTGCGAACGGTGTTGCCAATAAAGTGACCAGGACGGCTGGGGCGGGCAACAATCGGCATGGAACGAATCTCATGGCGAGTGTATCCTGTTCTCATCTGAGTTGGCGTAACGGGATGCGTCATGACCTGAGTTCCAACGGGAGGGTAGGCGTATGCAGTTGTCTGCATTGGCTGCGCGCTCTGAACAGGCTGATATCCGTATTGCGGATAATAGGGCGAGTCTGCAAAGCAGGTTTGGGTAGCAATCAAAATTCCAGACAAAACAAACAGCGCTGCAACAGCGCGTAGAATGAATTGTTTCATATAAACTCCTTTTTAAATAAACTGGGGGGCGAAAAATGCGGGTATTTTGCTGAAATGTCGAGTTAAGGATTATCAAACCTGACTTTTATGAACAACCGCCGATCGACGGATGTGTTAAATTAAAGAGTCAAGTTAAATGTGGGAAGTTCCTCAAAACGATTCTCCATATTTTACATTCTTAAGAATTATACACCATGTTTGTAATTTTGACAATAGGCTGGAATCAATTTTCAAGAAAAAAAGTTTAAAAGTTTCGATTATACCGATTTTATCAATTAATCATACGTTTTTGATACAATCTTTCTCAACAATTCTTAAAATTTATCTCTCTTATCTATTTTTTGTATTATAATATGCTCTAGGTACATAGATAATTTTTTTGTGTACAATTCCAATATGCTTTAATTTGTGTAATTTTACGAAATTTCCAATCCGGCATATTGACAAACAGAATAAAATAAGTAAAATAGAGTATGGAGATAATTGTTTTATCTCATTATTATAATTGTTAAACTTGAATTGACCGTCCTATTATAATTCGACGTTTATATTTTTTTTCAAAAATAGACGCAGGAATTGTAGTTATCCGTTTGAAATACCGATATTAAAAGTGAGTTGCTAGGTAAATTGCAATTATCGCGGTCGTATCGACACGATTAATTAATATGGAATCAAACGGGAACCTTCCCACCTATTATTATCGGGCGACATATAATTTCAGATCCTGTTTTGATTTCCCTGTACGTTAAGGAGGCGTAAGAAATGAAAAAGCTTTTGTTATTGCCGTTGGCAGTCGCTTTATTCGCTGTTGTAATAAGCGACATCGCGGAAGCCCGCTATTGCGGACTTTGCCGTGCGGCATGTTGCACCCCCTGCTGCAATTATGTTATGCAGGAAGACACTGTTATGAGAACCTGCCGTAAGGTTGTGTATGAACAGCAGTGTCAAACCCGTTATCGCACATGTATGAGAACGATTATCGAACCTCAAACGATCACTTGCACCACAATGAGACCGGAAGTTCGATATCGCGACTGCAGCTATACCGTTAATAAGATGGTTTGCGAAAATCGCTGCAAAACTATCAACTACACCGTTTGCAAGCCGGTTTGGGAAACCTGCACGAAAAACATTACGTGCACCGTCATGAAGCCGACTACCGAGACTCGAACCTGCACCTATAATTATACTGAATACCAGCCGGTTTGGGAAACCCGCACTCGCGAATACACCGTTTGCAAGCCGGTTTGGGAAACCTGCACCCGTCAGGTTCCTTACACCGTCTGCAAGCCGGTTTGGGAAGAAAGAACCCGTCAGATTCAGTACACGGTTTGCCGTCCGGTAACCGAAACCCGTCAGCGCACCTACACGGTTTGCGTTCCGACGACTCAGCAGCGCACCCGCACGTACACCGTTTGCAAGCCCGTTTACGAAAATTGCACCAAGCAGATTCCGTACACGGTTTGCCGTCCGGTAACGCAAACATGCTACAAACAGATCCCGTACACAGTTTGCCGTCCTGTTTACGAAACCTGCACCAAGCAGATTCCGTACACTGTCTGCAAGCCGGTTACAGAATGCCGCACTCGCACTTACACCGTCTGCAAGCCGGTTTATGAAACCCGCACCAAGGAAATTCAGTACACCGTTTGCAAGCCGGTTTGTGAAACCCGCGAACGCGTCTGCCGTTATACGGTTTGCGTTCCCGTTTGCGAAACCCGCTATCGCACGGTTTCCTGCACCACTTACAAGCGAGTTCAGGAAGAATGCCAGCGCGTTGTCAGCTGCGTTGAATACAAGCCCGTTACCACAACCCGCACGGTCAATGAATGCGGCGGACGTTGGGAAACGGTTTGCAAAGAATGCTGCGATCCCTGCACCGGACAGATTTGCCGTACGATGTGCCGCGTTTGGGTTCCCTGCGTAACTCAGAAAGAAATCACCTGCACAACCTACAAGCCGGAATGCGTCCAGAAGACGGTTCCTTACACGGTTTGCAAGCTGGTTCCGGAAACGACCTGCAAGCAGGTTCCTTATCAGTGCACAACCTGGAAGACTCAGGTTTGCGAAAAGCGAATTCCGTACACCGTTACCCGCATGGTTCCTCAGACTTGCGTCAAGACCGTTAATTACTGCGTCCGCAGAATGGTTCCTGAAACCTGCACCTGCAATTACACGATCACTCGCATGGTTCCTCAGACCTGCTATAAGACCGTCAATTACAGAGTTTGCAAGATGGTTCCCGAACAGCGCGTCAAGACGGTATGCTACAACGTTTGCAAGATGGTTCCGGAACAGCGCGTCCGCACCGTTTGCTACAAAGTTTGCCACATGGTTCCCGAAACCCGCACCTGCACATACAACGTTTGTGTGATGGTTCCTCAGCAAAGAACGTGCACCTATCAGGTTTGCCGCATGGTTCCTGAACAGCGCGTTCGCACGGTATGCTACAAAGTTTGCCGCATGGTTCCAGAACAGCGCGTCCGCACCGTTTGCTACAAAGTCTGCAAACAGGTTCCAGAAGTTCGCACTTGCACCTACCGCGTCTGCAAGAGAGTCCCGGTTGTTAAAACCGCTACCCGCTGCTACAACGTCTGCAAGATGGTTCCCTGCCAGGTAACTCGCCAAGTATGCTTCCGCGTCTGCAAGATGGTTCCGGAAACCCGCCAGAGAGTTGTCAACTACACCGTTCGCAAATGCGTCCCGGAAACCGTTTGCCGTCAGGTTCCTTACACGGTAATGGTTCCCTGCCAGACTCAAAAGACGGTTCACGTCAAGAAAGTCGTTTGCGAAAAGGTTCCGTACACCACGACGGTTTGCGTTCCGAAAGTCGTTTGCTGCCAGGTTCCGGTTAAGGTTTGCCGCATGGTTCCCTGCGTCAACACCGTAACCCAACCGGCTCCCGCTCCGGCGGCTGAAGTAACGGCTCCGGTTCAGGCTGATGCGGCTGTAACTGAAGAAAACTAAGTAAAAGTTAATCGAACAGCTTTGGCGTTCTTTAGATTTAACGCCCCTCCTTAGAGCTGTTTATGATATAAAGCGAAGATGTTCTAATTGCATCTTCGCTTTTTTTATTGAACGTTCACGCCCTGCGCCTGAACGGCTGTTTAATTCCAGTGAGGAGAATTACTTCCAGATGATTTGGTACGCTTTTACGCCCTGATCGTCAGATAGAATCAGAACGCGTTGTCCGTTCCAGTTGGCGACTGCCAGACCGTAAACGTATTGTCCGTAATTAAAGCTGTCGATGAGCAGTCCGTCTGAGTCAATAAAATGGACGGAGCCGTCAGACCCGAGAGCGATCCAAATGGAGTCTCCGTTGGGCATGACGTCGGCGCTGGTCAGGTAGTCAATCGGGCGTTTGGGAATGCCTTGCGGCAGCTCGTACGTCCAGAGAATTTCCGAACGCAGATTGAATCCAACGAGCATATAGGCGTTCTGGTTGGCGCACAAGGCGCACAGGGAGTCGTTAACGGAGGCGTCCGGGTGAGAGCCTTTTTTAATCTTTGCTGCATAAACCATCGCGGCAAGGTTGTCTTTCAGACCAATAACGCCGACGTTGTTTCTGTCTCCCATCGTTTTTCCGTCTGCTTTTAACACCGTGATCATGCCGCTGGAACCGGCGCAGCAGAGAATCAGATTTTCATTTTGACTATGATACGGCGCGATGGAAAAAACGGTTCCCAACGTTCGATTGCGCCAGCGCAGCTGACCTTTGAGGTCGATGCTTTGAGCTCCGCTTGTTCCCAGATATCCAATATAAATTTCGTCGTTATTTTTATTGTCCAAATCGCCAAAACGAACGTCCTGAATCCCATCGTGGGGATTTTCCAGAGCGTTTTCCGGATAATGAAACAGTACTTTCCAGTTTTGATCGTAGACGTGTATTCTTTGCTGACCGGGCGCGAACGCCAGGAAACAGCCCTGAGGCGCGCTTTGAGGGTTGTTTATGAGTTGATCCGCCGCCGAACTCTTACGGATAAAGGAGCAGATTTCTTTCGGATTGAGTCCCAAATCGATGCGGGATTCAATTTTGCCGCTGGAATCGATCTGGACGACTTTTTTGCCGTTCTCGATAACCCAGACGCCGCCGGACGGCGAGGCGCCGCCGTCGGAATCTTTTGCCAGTAATCCTCCGGGATTTTGTATCCCGTTGGTTTCCCAAAGGAGCTTGAGTTCGAATTGTCGAGGTTTGGTTGTTTGAGCCGGCGTTGTTTCAGGAATTCCCGCCTGAGCGATAACGTCCGCGTCAACAAAAATGCCGCGTTGAAGCCATTCTTTTCGTCGCTGTTCGTACAGCCGCGTTTCAGCCTGCTTGTTTTTGAGCGTTGTTTTGCTGGGGGATTCGCCCTGTTTGATTTGATCGATGCAGTCGGAAATTTCGTTGACAAGCAGCGGGTTAAATCCCATTTCGAGGTACTCGATGACGCCATTTTTATTCAATACGAAAACGGCGGGAACGGCGTTGATTTTCAGTTCCTGAGACAAATACCCGTTCTCGTCCCGCACGCAATCCAGAGGGGATCCCCATTGTTTTAACGCGTCTCGAAGTACAGCGTCTGAGACAGCGGATTCGTCGTCCGTAGAAACAGACAGAAAAACAACGTCCTTGTCGTTTTCGTATTTTTTTCGAAGCAGATTGAGCTGCGGCTGAATACTGGGTTCCAGCTTCGACCACGTTGTCCAGAAATTTATGATAGCAATTTTGTCGTTCACAGCAGAGGAGTCAACGGTTCCGCCGTTATCCAGTTTGTTGAACTGAAAATCCGGCAGCTTTGTTCCCAGGAGCGTTGTTGTTGGAGGAATGTATTTGTCAGTAACGTTTGTTCCGACGGGGATTTCCATCGCAAACGCAGCGTCCGGGACAGGTTCGTTAATTTGAGGGTTGCAGAACTCCATTGTCAGCGAGCAGTCGTTGGCGGTGGCGCCTTCAACCGAATTTACCAGAGCCTGCGTCGGAAGCTGAGCGCGAAGAATCAAGCCTGTTTTCTGATCAATCCAGAGGATTGCCGCGCCGTCTTCCCTGTCAAAACGAAGCCGATAACACAGACGTCCATTGATTTCCTGGGGAGCCAGAGAACGAATCTCTTTTTGACCAAAAGTCAACGTTTTAAGCGGGTCATCGACGAAAAGCATAATCCACTGCAGCGGCAAAACCGAAAACAGGCTGGGCTGCGACATAAAGACCGCTTCGTCAATCGTCTGGTCAAAGAGGATGTCTTCCAGATGAAGCTCTTCCGGACACGGCTTTTGAAGAATTACTCCTGGCAGCGCAGGATTATAAACAGAAATCGTTTTGCCATTCGAACGAATTTCGCACGTTCGAGACGTGTAGCGCATTTTATTTGGTTTCACAAAACTAAAATAAAACGGCAGCGACTGATTGGAAATATTATCGCCCTGGCGAATGGTTACCTGACAAAACGCTTGATCTGTATACGTATTTAGAGCTTTATAAGCGCCAATCATTTTTTCGAGCGTTTCCTGAACGCTGGGCAGCTGACTTAGCGCCGACGTTGGCAATGGAGCTTCGTCCTGAATTACCAAATCCAGTTGAGGCTGGTTGTTTTTTCCAGGTTCACTTTGAGTTGAAGTAGAACTCGGGTTGTCGGGGTTATTTGACGGACAGCCGCAGAATAAAACGCAGAGCGTCAGCAGGATGTACGTTATGGAATATTGTATTCTTTTCATGGATATAATTCAATTAGGCAATTGACAGTAGGCAGTAGGCAATAGACGCAAAGCGTCAATTTGTTGACTATACCCTAAAAATATTATGAATTATTTTTAAATAAATGTAAAGACGGATTATTGACTTTTTTAAAAAATAGAGACAATATATGGAGTGCGACGGCTTGACGTCGCTTTCATTACCAAAATTGCCGAGAACAACGAAAAACGTAATTCGTGCAGATAACGTTATGTTAATATTCAAATATTACAAAGTGTAATAGGCGCGAAATACATTATTGGTAATTCTCAGCGTAACTCATTAAAAGCGACGTCAAGCCGTCGCACTCCAAAAGCCATGCAAATCCTGTACGGAAAAAACAAGTCGATTTCTCTTGACGTTCCTTCGTCCTGTTTGGTTGTTTCCAATCCTGCTGGAAGCGAACAAAGCATAGAGCAGCTTACTCAAGACGCGGTTGCTCATCCGCTTGGTCTTCCGGGGCTGAAAAACTGTTTTACCGAAGACGATAAAGTTGCTATCGCGTTGGGCGAAGGCGTTGTCCATCAGACTGAAATTCTGCCGGTTTTGATTGACCAGCTTCTGCTTAACGGCGTCAAAAAGGAAAATATTACGCTTGTCGTTTTTGGCGGCAAGACTCAAGACGGCGCTTTGTCTGCTGCGAATAAACCGTTTTCGCCGGATTCTGCGTTGTCTGAGCTCAACGTTCACGTTCATTATACGGACCAGCCGCAGGCGTACACGATTGTTTCCGCCATGGAATCCGGCGAGCCGCTGGCGTTTGTTCGACCGATAGTTGAAGCGGACGTCGTTATTCCCGTCGGGGTTGCGGACCCGGTTTCGTGCGCGTCGCCGTGGTCGTCTCGTTTTGGCGTCTTTTCGAGCGTCTATCCCCGCTTTTCAATGAAAGAGGCGCATGAGCGCTTTGAACATCCGTCCGTCTTTGGTTTAGACGCTCCTGACGAATCTCAGGACGTTCCAGACGATGTCCGAGACAACATCTCCAACAAACGCCGAACCGCTCAGGACGAGATTGACGACCTGGAAGAAATGGCGCGAATTCAATGGGAAGAAGGAGCTGAAGAAGGGAATAGGGAATGGGGAATAGGGAATAGGGAAGATTCTCTCGCAACTCGCAACTCGCAACTCGCAACTAATGAAGATCCTCTCGAAATTCGCAAGCGTCTTGCGGAAGAGGCTCAGCAGGCGGGCTGGGAACTGGGCGTGATTCTTTTGATGGAAATTATCCCGGGCGCTGGCGACTCTGTTGCTCATGTCGTTTTTGGGACTCCTGACAGTGTCGAGAAAGAAGTTGATCGGATTCACGCTCTTTGCGTCAAGGAATTTGATAAAAACGTCGTATCTGGAATTGGCAAACTGAAGTTTTCCAGAAAGCCAAAACAGATTCTTTGCGCCGTCGGCGGCGATGAATGCCGTCAAACGTGGCTCAACGTAATAGAGGCTTTGGAGACGGCTGCTGAAAAGGGAACGGACAATAGCTCAATCTTGTTGTGCGCTGACGTCATTCAGCCTGTCGGCCCTGGTTTTAAGGTTATTATGGATGGCTCCGATCTGTTGGCAGGAACCATCTCTGCCGTTGCGTCGACGCTTTACAAAGAGAATTTTCCCGACTCCTTGCTGGCTCTTCGATGGCTTCGTCTGGTAGAACGTCATCGGATTTACTGGCTTTCCAATCTCGAAAACGAAACAATTGAAAAGCTGGGGGGCGTTCCATTGGAATCAATTGATCAGCTTCAACGAGCGTTAAAACAGGAAGGTTTGGTTTGATTTTAACGTTTTTTTGATGGAATATTTTAACATTTTTTAAAATCCCTGTTGACATTGTTTTTTTGTGTGGTATACTAAAATATAGTAGTAGACAGAAAGAGGCAAGAGGCAATAAGTAATTAGTGGTTAGTGGGTAGTGGTTAGTACGCAAGCGCTCATCTAACTTACCACTTACCACTAACTACTTACCACTTCTTACAGTCTACTCCCTATTGAGGGCTATTTTTGATCAGGTGTATACAGATGAAAAAACAATTTAGACAGATTCTGGTTTTGTCTGAAACCTCACGCGCTTTTGGCTGCGACGTTTTACGGGGAATTCAGCATTTTGTTCAGAGACAGGAACAAACAGAAGGGGCTATTCCCTGGCGTATAACTTTTGAAGATCGCGGTTTGACCGATGAACTGCCTGTAGATTTTGATTCCTGGAAAGGCGACGGTATTCTTTCCCGATCCGTTTCTCTGGAAATGTACAAAAAGCTTCTTAAAAAGAAAAAGCCCGTCGTCGAACTGCTTGGCGACCGAATTTCTCTCTTTCCGGAAGTTTGCACAGACGAAGAAGTTTCCGCTAAAATGGCGGCTGAACATTTTCGCAATCGAGGTTTGAAGCATTTGGGCTTTTACGCCTACGGAACGCCTTGGTGGATTGCCGTGCGCCGCGATTTGTTTATTCAGCAGGCGCTTGAAATGAATTTGAGCTGCAGCGTCTGTCCAGACTGTCAGGGTCAAATTCAGACCGAATGGACGTATCCTCGCTGGAAAGAGGGATATCGTAAATCCATGATGGATTGGTTGATGTCGCTGCCCAAACCGGTAGGCATCTGGTGCGCGGCAGACATTCAGGCTCTTAAGCTGAGTCAAGCCTGTCACGAATTGGGGCTTTCCATTCCGGATCAGGTTGCTATTCTTGGCACGGGGAACGACGCCCTTCTGTGCAATATGTCAACTCCAAACCTGTCCAGTCTGGACATTAATGGCGAGGAAGTTGGATTTGAAGCCGCCAAACTGCTCGAAGAGAGAATTCAGGAATACGAAAAGACGGGAAAGTTTTCCATGTCAATTTCAAAAAACAGACAATTCTCGCCAATTAAAATCAAGCCGACAGGCATTGTTACACGAATGTCTACCGACATGATAGCTATCGACAACAAAGAATGCGCCAAAGCGCTTCAGCTCATTCGAGAGCATTATCATAAAGACGTGTCTGCCAAATGGATTGCCAGCGAAGTCGGCGTTTCCCGCAGCACGTTAGACCGCCTCTTCCGCGCTCTGATTGGGCATTCAGTCGAAAAAGAGATTTATCGACTTCGAATTGCGTTGGCGGAAAAGCTTCTTCGAGAAACCGATTTCTCTGTTAATGAAGTTGCAGCGAAAACGGGCTTTGACCGAGTTGAATACTTTGTCCGTTCGTTCAAGAAAATCTTTGGCGATCCGCCTCAGAAATACCGCAACCGCTGCAAGGTAAAGTAGAGAAGATATTAGGTAAAGCTGAAAAGAACAGCGCATAGGGCTAAGTATACAGGACGCAATGCGTCACACAGTATACTGGCGCTAAGCGCTGTTCTGTTGTCTTTTGTCTGTTTTCTTATTCTTCTAACGGAGCTGGAACGGCAGCTTCGCTTTCAACAGCGTCGCCTGTTTTTGCCAGCGGCAAATACATGATTTCGTTTCCGTCCAGAGACCACTGAATCAGACCGCCTGCTTCGGTTTTCCCGACAACGGGCATCTGGCATTCTTCACAGGCGTTGTTCCATTCGACAAAGTCCGGATTTCTGGTCAGATCGAGCCAATCCTGCTCAAAATTCTTGCCGATATACTCAAACGTTCTAATTGCGTAAAAGTTTGTATCCACTTTGACCAAAAAAACCGACAAATTACGGATGTTTGCGTTTGTCATCGCATCAGTAACTTTGGAGGGAACGTTTTTGTAGAGTTGCGAAAACCGCTCAATCGGTTTGGGAACGGATAAATCAAGCATCTTTTCTTTGGTGTCAGACGCCAGTTTATCGAGCGATTCCTTGCTGAGCTTTTTCTGATTCGTTCCCTGAAGATCGTCGTAAATCTGCTGCTCTACAGGGGACAATTCGCCATCTTCAGTGTTCAAACACAACACTTGGCAATAGCGCTGAAGGCGTTCGCCGGGTTCAACGGGAACAAACTGATCCTGATTCTGTTCAGGCGCTTTTTCTTCGTAACAGCCGGCTGCGCCAATCAACACGGCAACCGAAAACAACAGCAAAATAATATTTCGTTTCATTTCAATATCCAAGGGGTTAGGGGTGAATTAGGCAGTAGGCAGTAGAGAGTAGGCGGTAGTTTAAAATTCGCCGCAGGAGAAATTCTATTCCCTATTCCCTGTTCTCTATTCCCTATTTACTATTAAACGCGCGGTCGATAGCCGCGACCGTTTCGTCTACGAGAATTTGTCCGCCTTCCGGACCAACGTAGTTGCTGGAAGGAACAGCGCCGTAAGCGCCGCCTTTGACGCCTTTTGCCGTTGGCAGGTAGCCGGAATATTCCCACGGACTCATTGTCAGTTGGAAAATAAACGTCTGCATGGCTTTGGAACGTCCTTTAATCTGAATTCCGTAATCGACGTACAGCTCAAACGTGTTCGTACAGAACGCCAGTTCTCCCAGACGCATAACGGAGATAAACGTTTTGTGGGTTGGAACGCCCTCTTTTTGCTGTCGTTCCCATCGATTAATCCCTAGCTGAAGCCAATCAACTCTTCCCTTGAAGCGCGGGATGTGCGTTTTATCGTACTTTTCCTGGAACTCTGCAAGGCTTTTGAGGTCTTTTTCGTGTTCTTCGTCTGTAATTTTTCGACCGGGCAGTTCAAGCGGAATATATTCAAATGTAACAATCGGATTGGACTTTTTGTCGGACGCGATGAGGTCGTAAACGTCGTCAACCGCCTTGAGCAGCCGGCGAGCCATTTCCCCGGCGCGATCAAGCCCGCGCATTTTTTCCATTCGGAGTTCCGCATCTTTTCGGTATCGGATGCCTGGCGTTTGATCTCCCGCAGCGCCACAGAAACCCAAAATTACAACGTCTTTACCGTACTTTTCCTTGAGCTGTGGACGCAGGTCGCCCCAGAAGTCAGCGTCAATTTTGGACGTGATTTCGTTGCACTGAGACGGGCAAGCGACATTGATAAGCATAGAAATCAGCTCGTCTTTTTCGTTCCAGAAGCACAAAATGTTTACGTCGGGGTCTGACTGGGTTTCAAGACCGCGGAAGGTGGGAACGCTTGAATCCGCATTGTTTACCGTGGTTCCATCTGAGAATACGCAGCCTCGGCAGAAAGCGAGCGTTGCGAAACTCAACCCGAACCCATAACGGGCGGGAACGCGGGAATCCCATGCCTTTTTAACTGCGGGAATAAGGCGTGCAAGTGTGAACTCACGAATCTCTGGAACTTTCATGAGATTCGGAACGTCTCCTGCGTCTTTCGGGTCGTTGTAGTAATTCGCGCCGGTGTGCGTGTGCGTGCAGCTCAAATTCACGTGTTCAGGATTGATTTCAGGGAGGACTTTTTTGAGTTCTTCTCGAAACGCCCGGCATAAAGCGTACGAAACGCCGACCGCATCGAAACTGATGTAAATCACAGGCGTGCTGACGCCGTCTTTAACGGATTCCATCGCGACAATATTCGCCTCGACGGGGGTTCGGACGCCGTTTGAAACGCGCGTAAAATGCTGCCCCGGAAGTGTAACAGGACGGTCAGGAGTAATATCGACCGAAGCGGCTCCAACGTAAAAGCCATCGGGTCTTGGGGTTGGTTCTTCTTTCTTTTCAGTTTCCTCTCCGTTGACTTGAGCGGAAAGAGCGCTGGCTGACAGCGTGGAAATAGCGGCAGTTTTCAGAAATGATCGGCGGGTTGTCATAGGAGGGAGTAGGGAGTAGGGAGTAGGGAATAGGGAGTAGGGAGTAGGGAGACAGTAGGCAGTAGTTAGTGGTTAGTAGTAAGTGAGAAGATCGCTTGCGACAACTCCTCACTCCTCACTCCTAACTCCTAACTAATAAGCCAACTGCCTTTCCCGAATTAATTCATTGCTTTACAAATGGCGTCTGCCATTTCCTGCGTTCCAACGGCGGTGGGGTCGTTACGATCAGGTTTGAGGTCATAGGTAACGTCTTTGCCTTCCTTAATAACCGCAGCAACCGCATTTTCGAGTTTGTCGGCAGCAGCGTTTTCTCCCAGATAGCGCAGCATGAGCATGCCGGAAAGAATCAACGCAGTCGGATTGACTTTGTTGAGCCCCTTGTATTTGGGCGCGGAGCCGTGAGTCGCCTCAAAGACAGCGCCGTCGTCCCCGATGTTTGCGCCGGGCGCAACGCCCAAGCCGCCAACCAGACCAGCAGCAAGGTCGGAAAGAATATCTCCGTAAAGGTTGGGCAGGCAGACGACGTCGTACAGTTCCGGTTTCTGAACCAGCTGCATACACATGTTGTCGACAATGCGGTCTTCAAATTCGATTTGCGGGTAACGCTCCGCGACCTTTCGGCACGTTGCCAACCACAAACCGTCGCTGAATTTCATGATGTTCGCCTTGTGAACGGCTGTTACCTTTTTTCGGTTATGAGACACAGCGTAATCGAACGCGTATTTGATAATCCGTTCCGTTCCTGAGATAGAAATCGGTTTGATGGAAATACCGGTTTCTTCGCGGCCGGATCGAATCGGTCGGTTGGGCGACATCTGATTGATGAAATCGAAAACCTTCTCGCACTCGTCTGTTCCCTGCTCGAATTCTACGCCTGCATAGAGGTCTTCTGTATTCTCGCGAACGATAACCAGGTCAACCGGCACGGATGAGAAGTAGCTTCTCACGCCGGAATAATACTTGCACGGCCTCAGACAGCAGTACAGCCCCAGCGCTTGGCGCAGATGGACGTTAATCGATCTGAACCCGGTTCCGACGGGCGTCGTGATGGGGGCTTTGAGAGCGCATTTCGTCCGTTTGACGGATTCCATAACGGACTCCGGCAGAGGCGTCCCGCACTTTTCCATAATGTCGATGCCTGCCTCCTGAATATCCCAATTGATCTTAACGCCGGTTGCGTCAACGCAGCGTTTAGCCGCTTCCGCCAGTTCAGGACCCGTTCCGTCGCCGCGAATTAAAGTTACTTCGTATGCCATGGTGGTTTGATTTGTAATTCGTAATGTGTAATTGAGTTGCGAGAAACGAGTAGCGAGTAGCGAGTAGCGAGAACGCGCAAGCGCTTCACAAAATTCTCTCGCAACTCGCAACTCGCAACTCGCTACTAACTTTTATTATTATATTAAAGAATTGAAAAACGTCAAGACCAGTGAGTAAATGGTCATTTGTAATTGACGCATGCTTCAACTCCTCACTCATCATTTTTTAACGCTCTGTTTTCCCGACAAGCCCGTATCGTATGAGCGCCATGACCGTCAAAACGACGTTAGCGCCTGCAAATGCAAGAGCGGGAACGAGTCCGCCGGAGCCGGAGGCGTATCCATGCATTGCGCTTCCGAGCAGGTAATTAACGCCGTACCACGCCATGAGAATCGCCAGCGCGCCGAAAACGGACGTCAGCGCCATGGTCATGTCACGGTTGCGTTTGAACCAGCCCCAATGTCGGGCGTGAACGAAAATCAGGTAGACGAACATCGATATCAGCGCCCAAACTTCTTTTCTGTCCCACGACCAGAAGCGTCCCCAGGAGACGTCCGCCCAAAGACCGCCGAGAATAATCCCTATTGCCAAAAGCCAAATCGTAGCGGGAATGCACAGGTACATCAGCCGGGAAAGCGTAGACGTAATCGCCGGCGGGACGACAGCTCCAGACTCGTCTGTTGCATACTTCCCAACGGTAAACGCGCACAGAGCCGCCGCGCCCAGCGCCCAGGCGAGCATGGCGGTTCCGTACCCGCCGACGATGCTGATAACGTGGACGCCAAGCCAAAAGTTGTCACGGAGAATCGGCATGAGGTTCTTCAGGCTGTCGTTGAACATGGGCGCGTGTAAAGCCGCCGCCGTTAAAAGCGTCGTCAGCGCGGAAGCGCAAAGCAGCGGAGTAAGTTGCGAGTTGCGAGTTGCGAGTTGCGAGTTATCATAGGCGTTGATTTCGTCGTTATGCTTTCGCGTCATCATAAAGGGGAAGATGATTGTTCGCGGAACGTAAACGACGACAATTCCCAGCAGAGCCAGCGACGATAGCCAGACGAACAGGTCGGAAATGCACGGCAACGTCGCTCCGTAAGCCAGCCGCGGTGAAAGACTGACTGCAGCGTAACCCTGTCCAGCCCCATAGGAAACGAAGACCATCATATAAAACAGAATCGCAGCGAGACCCCATCTAAGAATTTGTAACAGCCAATATCGTTTCATCGGGCAACGGAATTGCAGTCGCGAATCGTTCCACGCCTGACGCATTCTCTCTGGATACGCCAGCGTCAGCGGGAGAATCAATCCCAGTGCGCCGGACATGAACGAAACGAACATAATCGTTTCAAACATGTTCGCAACCGGCGATCGGCTCATGATGTATCCGCGCAAGCCCAGACCGAAACCGGAATAAATCACCGCTATCGCCAAAAGCGTTACAGGAACGGCAAAGGCGAGCTTGTTTCGCCGCGGGAAGAACGCCAGCGCAAGGCAAGCGACTGTCGCCAACGTCGAGAAAATCAGCGACCAGTTAAACGGCTTGGTTTTATAGTACGTCTGTTCCCATTGAAGCAGTTTGTCTGCTTTGGGCGTTGTCGGATACCGCGACGCATCCAGAACTTTAGCATCCAAACGGTCTTTCGGGAGCAGAGCGTCGCGTTTGGAATCGGCGTACCGTCCGAGGTCTTTCAAGATGGAACGAATCTCTGCAAACGCTGCAGTTTGCTCTTTGGCGTTGTTGGACGACGTCGCTTTGACGGCTTTGTCCCACGCCTTGCGGAACGATTCGATTTTCGATTCCGGATAGCCGCTGAGAACGGTTTTATCTCCGTAGAGCAAGACGGTTATCGGCAGCCAGACAGGCAAGCGATCTTCCGGGGTTCGCCATAAATCGACGGCGTCCGGATTGAGCGACGGAACCAGCCCCGGCAGCCCGCCTTCGTCGTAGAGATGGTAACGAATCAGCGCCAGGTCGGTTTTCGCCTTTTGTAGTTGTGTTACAAGCGGCGCATTCTTTTCCAGCGTTCCAATCGCTTTGTCGAGGTTTGACGAATACAGGTCAATCAGATGAGTTATCGTCCCCAACGACCTGTCCATGCGCTGCGCGTTTTGGTCGTTCTCGTCTGCCAGAAAAATCATTCTCAATGTTTCTCCGTATTGGGAAAGCGTCTGAGGAATCTGCTTTACAGCGTCGTCTGTGGACGTTGACATCGCAGCCTGCAATTGCATTCCCCAGCCGGCAAGCTGATCTTGCAGAAGTCGGGCGACAATGGGGGCGCAAGCCATGCGCGGATTTTGTGACGCCGGCGGATAGAACGTGATCTTTCGGTACAGTTCCACAGCGTCAAAGAGCTTTATTATGGACTTTTCCAGCTTGGACTGCTGATGCTGAATTCCCGCCCGCTGTTCTGTTTGAATCTGCAATTCGAGGTTGTAACGATATTCCGGGAGAATCGTTGACTTGGACGCCTGCCGCGGTGAGACGTACTTCAACGCTTTGCCGTTTTTGTCGACCAGCGGGACGCCCAGCAGACGCCGCAAATCGGGATTTTTACATTCGATAAACGGGATATGTTCCCAAACTTCCGGCTCTATCTGCCAGAGCATGTACAATTCCAACGCGGAGAATTTCTTTGTCTTTCCACCGTCGGTAAAATATCGGGTGATTCTTGCTGCAGAGTCCGCTGACAGTTCCCCGGTCAGTTGCGCTGAATCCAGCGAGAACCGCGGGGAATCCGTCCCGCAAATGCTCTTCACCGCTTCAACGGCGGCAGTTGACAGCGGCTCAACGCGACCTGAATCCAAAACCGGCAGCGTTGCCAGAGAAGAATAATCGTCCGCTATAGCATTTGACGACATCAACGCAGATAAGGCGACAGCCAAAACGATTCCTATGGTTGAGGAGTTGGCGCCAGACCCTTGATTGTCCCCTCTTGCCTCTTGCCTACTGCCTACTGCCTTATTAAGATAATACAAAGCCCCAATTCCAGCACAGATCATCAAGCAGCCCAGGTACAGCAAGCCGCGGCCTGGATCGTAATTAACGGTAAACGTTGACGAGTAGAGCGGGGCAGACGCGTTGGTTTTAACCGTCTGATTTTTAGCGACCCATTTAGCCAGCTCGCCAGATTTGTCCAGCGGTCCGTTAAACGAGGACTGATACAGCCGGTACGACTGCCCGTTGTTCGGGTTGACGAAGTTGACCGGTTGATTGAGCTGAATGTTGACATGCTCAAACTTTTTCGCTTCCCCTTTGCTGTTTTGGGGATACAGCGCTGTTACATCGGAAGAGTAATGGCTCGGCATGCTCGTCCCGGGATCGAGGCGTCGATTGAAGCGTTCCAGCAAAAGATTGAATCCGAGGTCAACGGTCTTTCGCGGCATCGTCAGCGTCAGCCAGCGGGATTCCCCCTTGTCGTTTTTGACGGGAATCGTCCAGGAGTCGCTGTTACGATACCATTCCGGCGGGGACATGGGATTGTTCACGCCCAGCGTAACCCAGCGTTCCGTCGTCTGCCCGTTACATTCAACGCTCAGCAGAGCCGCGGCGGAATCGTTTTCTGACGGCTTTTGCTCTTCCAGCGGCGTTTCCATGTACCGAACGCCAGGAGCGTCCATGCGCGGCTGAACCACCGCAGCGTACGGCGTTCCCTCAAAGACGAGCGTTGGAGATGTATACGGAAAAACGCCGGTTGTAACAGTCTTCCCGACAACGGTTCGATAATACATAGTCCGGGAAGAATCCATCGCCAGTTCCAGACGCGGACCGAGCAGTTTGGCTCTCATCGACGCCATGGGGTTTTCTTCGGTTGAATCGGACTTCTGTTCCGACGTTTCTGGGCGGAAGTATTCCCCGTAGACGTCGTTTGCCGGGTCGTTCCGGTTGAATTCGGACAGCAGACACAACAGCGTCATCGAACCGGCGTTCTCGTACTGACCAGACGCGTCTTTTTTATAAACGTCAAAGACCGCAGCGCCCATCGCGTCTTCCATGTTAATCATCGTCAAAGCGACGTCGTCGCCCAGCGGAACCTTGGGCAGCGGGGCGTCGTCGCCGTTGCGAAGGTCTTCTATCGTCTTGCCCTCGGGCAGAAAATCCTTCAGCGTAAACTGATACGTCTTTCCCGCGTGAACGAATGTAAAGACGTCTTTATCAACGGCGTTTTTCGGCGCGTTGAGGAACGACTGCTTTTGCGCGTCCGACGTCAAGCGTCGATACGTAACCTGCTGTCCGCCGGTTAGACGGCTTCTTCCGACAAGCCCTTCCTGAATGTTTCTCGACGCCTGCAGCGTGATCTCCGTCCAGTCGCCGGAGGCGGAAACGTTCTTTGCCGTTTCGGACTTCTGCGCCGGTCGAACCGCCAGCGTGAGCGTTTGGTCAACGGTCAGTTCCCGATACGGCTTTCGGAAATCCAGCATGCGAACTTTGATATTTAAGCCGGAACCCTGACCGGAGTAAATCGGCCCCGGTGCGGGCTTGACCAGTCCCCACGGAAACCAACTCAGTTTTTTATACTGCGACCACGAAATCGGTCCCGGCGCAATCGGGCTAACGATTTGCGGGTCAATAATATTCGGCTGCTTTTCGTTCTGTTCAAAGGCGTCGTTACTTTTCTGGAAATCGCTGGCAGGGTCTTTGGGAAAGATGCGAATATTCAAAACGTGTTGAGAGGAAACGGCTTTGCTTCGTTGACAGCCCTCGTAGACGGTCAAATCAGCTTCCCAACCCCAGATGAGGCTTATCGCGCATCCTGCCAGCAAGACGAGTACGCCGGAGTGAATAATCATAAACCCGATTTTGCGTTTCGTCCACCGTTTCGGATTGAGCGCAGCGCAAAACGCGCTCACTGCCAGCGCCGCCAGCAAGATGATAAACCAGCCGGAGCGATAAAATCCCCATGCGGAACACTGAGGCCCGTACAGGGCGTCAATTCGAGTCGCCCACGCCATCGACGCCGTCAGGAGAATTAAAATCGTCAGCCCAAAAGGCAAAGAACCCAAAAATCGGGTTACCGGATTCCATATAATCGATTCAAAAATGGACGTTTTTTCCTCGACAGTGTTTTTTTCTTGCTGGTTCATATTGTTTAAGTTCGAAATATGTGTATAATATAAGGCAGTAGGCAAGAGGCAGTAGGCAGTAGTTTGACAATCTGTAATCGCGAATGCCTCCCACTCCATTCCCTTCTATTATACCAGCAATTTGCCAATTTGACCAGCCCCCCGCAGTAATGCCTTCCCAATCCGTTCCTACCGTCGGTTCCTTAACGTCTGCTGAAATACGCCAGCGGCTGCGTTCTGACGGTTTGCGCGTTGCGATGGGGCCGTTTGCGATTTGCATTCGGTCGTCGATGGCTGATATTGCGTGGAACATGGAAAACCTGTACCGCGACTATCCCCTCGCAGACGATCGTATGGCGGATTTCAGCGTTTTGGTTGATTATCCTCGCGGACTGCGCCGCTGGTATCATCCGCAGGTGATATTTGAGATTGACGGCTATATCCCCTACAAACCTTATCCTGCCGCGGCGGCAATAGCAATGATGGAATGGGGGCTGAACTGGACGTTGTTCACGGGGGCGAATCAGTATTTGCTGTTCCATGCGGCATGTTTGGAACGCAACGGCAAATGCGTTTTCATGGCGGGAAAGCCCGGCAGCGGAAAGAGCACGCTTTGCGCTGAACTCGCCTTAAAGCAAAATCCGTGGCGATTGCTGACAGACGAACTGACCATCGTCCGAAAAGACTCCTTTGACGTCCTGCCGCTTTGCCGTCCGATTTGCTTGAAAAACGCTGCGATTGACATCGTCGCTCAGCGACATCCAGACGCCTTTATCGGCAAAAAGAATTACAACACCGCCAAGGGAACTATCGCTCACGTACGCGTTCCGATTGACAGTATCAGTCGCATGAACGAGCCGTCGACGCCCCACATGATTCTCCTGCCTCAGTACAAGCCGGGA
This sequence comes from Thermoguttaceae bacterium, assembly GCA_045586185.1. GTDB lineage: Bacteria > Planctomycetota > Planctomycetia > Pirellulales > Thermoguttaceae > RUG11551. Next base: position 89,670 of record JAZMZV010000154.1, read on the forward strand.
GCCAAAACCGAATGGGCGGAACTGCCGCAGTCGGAGGCGATTATGCTTCTGGCGGAACAGTCGTTTAATTTCCAGACGCTTGGCGCCGCCGGCTTTATGGCGGTGAAACATATCGTGTCACAATCGAAAATGTACGAAGTCGTTTACTCCGACCTCGACGACCTTGTTCCGCAGCTGGAAGAATTATTTGATGAAGAAAGTACTTAGCGCGTAGTTCTCGCAACTCGCCACTCGCAACTCGCAACTAAAATATGAATCCTGTACGCAATAGCGTCCTGCTGAAATACTGGAACGAACCGGACAGAGTTTGTTACTACTCCGTCCCGGAGTGGGAGCTGTTTTTGCGTCAGGCGCGCAGTACTCGCTTGGCGGGACAGTGGGCGTATCGGCTGGCGCAGCAGGAAAGCTTCGATCAGATTCCGGAAACGGCTCAAATGGCTCTCGAGGCGGCTTGGACGTATTCAGAGCATCATCAGCGGGCGCTGATGTGGGAAATCCGTCAGGTGGAAAAAGTCCTCCATAACCTCGACTGCGTCAAGATTCTGCTCAAAGGCGCGTCGTACATCTATCAGGAAATGGAGTTCGCTCAAGGACGGCTCGTTTCCGACCTTGACGTTTTGGTTCCGAAAGCCGCTATTCAACAGGCGGAAAAGACGCTCTTGGACAACGGCTGGGAGTCTGGGAAATACGACCCCTACGATCAGCGGTATTATCGTCAGTGGATGCACGAAATCCCTCCGATGGTCAACCTTCAGCGCGGCATGACGATCGACATGCACCACAACATTCTTCCTGAGACGTCGCGCCGTCATCTGGACGCAGTGCCGCTGTTTGATTCGGCGGTTGCGCTGACCGTTCCAGAAAGCGTTCAAAAAGAAAACCCGTGGGCGCCGACGGTTTCCGGCTGGCGATCGCTGCAAGACGCAGACATGGTCATTCACGCCGCCGTTCACGCCTTCCAGGAAGGGGAAATTGACGGCTCGCTTCGTGACATTATCGATATCGACGGGCTTCTGCGGCGATTTAATGAGGCGTCGTCTGACTTCTGGACGCGGCTTCTGGATCGCGCCAAGCAGTTAGGGCAGACGCGCCCGCTGTACTACGCGATTCATTACGCTCACGAGATTCTCGATACGCCTATTCCGGACGAGATGGTTAAACCAATACGCAAGATGGGACCAGGGTTGTTCGCTCGTTCGTTTATGGATGCCGCGGTGTTTCGCGCCCTCGTCCCGCCGACGTATGAATTGCGTCCGTTTTCCGCAAGATTTTCTTCGTTCTTTTTATACGCCCGTTCCCATTACGGACGCATGCCGCTCAATCTGCTTATACCGCATTTGTGGCACAAAGCGTTCCCGAAAGACAAAATTCCCGAACCCGACAACGACGGTCAGCCGATGGGTTAGTTGGAAATGAAATGGAAGGCGGTAATGGAGCGAAATTTAGGCGAGCCACGGGTGTAAACCCGTGGGTGTGAGCGAAGCGACCGAAATGCCGCGAAGTGTGAAATACCGCATTGCGTAAGCCGGAATCGCTCCACGGATGGCGTCCGCCCCCGGGCGCCAACTTGACGGCAGCGCCGTCAAGGAAAATAATCGTCTTCGCTACTCAACGTTATTAACAACGTACTGTTCCGACAAGAACCTGAACGATGAAGAGCTGGTTATTGCCAAAGACGGAATAAACAAATGCTTCCACGGCATATACCCGTGCGCTTCGCTCCATTTTGTAGCCAAAGCGCAATACGTAACAGCGCGCTTTTTCTTTGCCAGCACGTCTTCGTCGTCCAGCCGGTCTTCGCCTTTAACCTCGATTAAATAATTGCAATCATCCGTTTGAGCGACGAAATCCGGTTCGTAACGGCGATACCCGTTATAATACAGTTCGAATTCCGCAGGCGCAGGACGAAGCCATTTTTTCGAGTCTGCGTCCCGTTCCAGCAATCGCGCCAGGACAAGTTCCGGACGGCTGTCGAACTTGGTATCAGCAAAAACGCCTTTTTCTATTCCGGTAAACGAAACCGACTGAATATTGGCGCTGAAATTGTCGTCAAACAGGTTGACCTGTTCGGTAAACGTGTAATTATACTTCAGGTTGGATTGATTAACGTCAAAGATTTCTTCTTCAACCAAACCGCGATTTCGTACGGAATGTTTTATCATCTGGTTGAATATCATCTTTGCTATCGGCTGTTTATTCATCATAACGATGTTGTTCATGCCGTCGAAACCAAACCTGTCCTGAAAATGCTGACAAACTTGTGTAATAAGCTTAACGATCAAGTCCGTATATTCTTCGTAAATAATTTCTGGAATATTACGGAGTTCGCGAGCAATCGCCGCTTTAGGATTATAATCGCTGAAATTAATAACGCTGCCGGAAATTCTTTTCTGGTCGCTGGGGTCAGTCAGACTTTGAAATAGAACATCGTTTGATACAGGTTTTTGGAAAAATACACTTAAATCCAAATCGAAATCCTGATACTTCAGTTCGTCAACGCCGACAGAAGTAATCTTCAATTTGGGAATGGGAATGAACTTTTTCTGAACCTGTTTATAAGAGCGTTCTGTTACGCCGTTAATCCAGGCTAAAAGCGACCCTTGGTTCTCTCTGTAGAAGTCTCCCAAATCGGGATCGTTGGATAGTTCGTTTTGAATGGCTTCAATATCCGGCTCCAACTGTTGAACTGCGCGCTGTTGAATGTGTTTTTTAATTTCAACAACAAGCTTTTTCTTTTCCGGGGTTAAATCCATTCCGAGATTTTCAAAATCCTGTTCATTTTCAGGAAACTCGATTTTCAATTGCGTTACACCGGATTTTTCCGGAACGATTTCTTCCGCCTTGATAACGTTTCCCGCCTTGAACAGAGAATCGCCTCTTTGCGCTTCCGTCATGAGAGCTTCAAAATTGTTATGAGCCGTTAAAACGACAGAATCGACGTCTCTGTCGCCGGTTCGCTCCCCGTACGGAAGTCGAAGCCCGCGACCTACCATCTGTTCTCGAAGCACGTCTGACGCCGCAGCCCGAAGCGGAACAATCGTATACAGATTATTGACGTCCCAGCCTTCCTTGAGCTTGTTGACGTGAATAACGATTTCAACCGGATTGTCTGGACGTTCTACGTTTAACAGCAAGCGAGTGTTTTCTTCGCTTTCAGCTCCCTTTTGCTTTGAATGAACGATGATGGTTTTATCTCGATACGCGCCGGAACGGAAATTGTCCGACTTTATATACCGCTCCACCCAGGAAGCGTGGTCGGTGTCTTTGCAGACAACCAGCATAAACGGCTTTACCAGCGGGCGGTTATTGTTAGCAGCGTAAACAGCCAACTTTTGTTTAGTGCGTTCGTGAGCGGCAATGCCGTCGTCTATCATCAGTTTATCGAGTTGTTCCTCTCCAAAATGATAGAAATTAATATCCGTTCTGGTCAGCGCGTAAGGCGTTCGGACGTACCCATCGGCAATTGCCTTTGAAAGCGGGTATTCGTAAACGACGTTTTTAAACAGTTCCGTTTTAGACCCCTTGGTTGACTTCGGCGTCGCCGTCAGTTCCAACCCCAAAATCGGTTCCAGATCGTTCAGCGCAGCCGCCCCGCGTTCCGCCCTGTAATGGTGCGATTCGTCCATAATCAAAACGAGGTCTTGAATATCCGTCAACCGTTCATAGAACGACTTTCCAAGATACTCGTTGATGTGCCGCATATTGGAATCCTCTTTATTGAACTTGTCAATATTGAAGATGAAAATCGTAACCTCGGTGTCGAATAAAGGGAGCGATTTATTGCGATAGTCTTCGCCGGCGACAATATTAGGCGGATTGACAAAACAGCCCAATCCCTTAAAAACGTATTTTGGATGGTTCGGGTCGCCAAACTCACGACGCAATTTTTCGTAAATTGTCATGTTGGGCGCGACGATAAAGAAATTTTTTATTTCCTGCTGCGTATACAGCCAGGCGATAAACGCGCCCATGAGCCGGGTTTTGCCAACGCCGGTCGCCAGCGAAAACGTCAAGGAAACAAAATCCCGTTCAAAATTCGTACAGATAGGATATTTTTCGTGTACGGTTTTGAGCGCTTCGGAAAGGTCGATATTTTTTTGAGGATTAACCGCTAAAAACAAATCTTCCAGAATCTTGAGCGAGTCGCTTTGCGGCTTACGAAGGGACATCACCCCGCTGAGATAATCTGTGTTATACCAGGCGTATTGTTCAAGCATTGTCTTTACTCCTCGTCTTCGTCCTCGTAAACCGGAGGATGAACTATATTGAGATTATAATCCTTTTTACCGAACTTGCAGCGTTTAAGAAGCATTTCAGGAATCTTTTTAACGGTTATCTGCTTATAGGCGCGTTCTGCGGCGGAATCAAACGAACGTGCGGCAACAAAAAGATATTCCCCCTCGTTCATCGTCGAAACGATTGTTGACAAAAAATCGACTGTTACATGTCGCGTTGTTACAAACAGCCACGACTTTTCATTTGAAACAGACTGTTTCCAAAACACTTTGTCGTCTGGCTGGTATTTATACCCTTCATGAAGAGCGACAGCCGCCGCAAGCATTTCAGCATTGTATTCACGGTTAAAAATCGGTTGATCCATCAGGTCGTAATTTATTAACGATGGAGCCAGTTCAAAGAACCGATACTCGCCGCCGCCCTGCCATTGGACGTCTTTTGTAATTCCGCCGTTGTCCTCGCCGGAAATAACCTTGTCAAGCCGAACCTTGCAATGCGAATAGGCGTGATCGCCCATTTCAATTCCAATCCAGCGACGCCCCATCTTATGAGCAACCGCCGCCGTCGTACCGGAACCCAGAAAACTGTCGAGAACGAGGTCGCCGGGGTTGCTGGCAAGAGTTAAAACGCGCTGAATAAGGCGTTCGGGCTTAGGCGTGGCAAAAACGTTATCTCGTCCAAATAGTTCAATTACTTCTCTTTTAGATTCTTGATTATGACCAACTTCTTCACTTTTCCACCAAGTATCGCCTTTTCTTCCATCAGTTACCTCTGATAAGAATCTTTTTTTTCGTGGGAATGAATCACCGTTTGCACCGAACCAGATACGATTATCTTTAATCATTTGTTCGAGGTTCTCTTGGGTATAAACCCAATGCTTCCCCTTTTGAACATTAAAAACTTTTCCTGTCTTTGGAGAAACAACGTCATAATATCCATTTGCACGTTCTTCATTAGCTACTAAATCTCCAGATTGCCAAGGTCCTCTTGGGTCGTTGTCTGGATTTTTATATCGTGCATTCATTTCCTCTGTTCGCGGAAGAAGATTTAATTTTAAACTATCTTTATTTTTTGCGTATAGAAGAATGAAATCATGATTTTGCGACAAATATCTTGCATCATTTTTAATGCTATGAATTTTCTGCCACAGAACAGTGCTTACAAAATTATTTCGACCAAAAATTTCATCGCACAAAACCTTTAAATAATGTCCTTCATCATCATCTATACTAATCCAAATACTGCCGTCTTGCGTCAACAGATTTCTTAAAATTTCCAGTCTTGGCTTGATCAGTGTGAGCCACTGGCTATGTTCCAGATTATCGTCGTAATGCTCAAACGCTGACCCGGTATTGTACGGAGGATCTATATAGATACATTTAACTTTTCCGGCGTATTGACTTTCCAGGGCTTTTAGCGCCAGAAGGTTGTCGCCGTGAATGAGCATGTTTTCGGTTTTCGACTTTGGCTTGCAATTCGACAATTCGGCGTTTTCAATCAGAAGCCGCGGTTCAATTTGCATCGGTTCGTCTTTCCCGTACCACGTCAATTCCAGTTTTTGAGGCATAGCATTCCTTATTTGTTAATTTGGGTTAATTGTTTATTGAAATTTATTAGAATTATACCCGTAACAATCGCAAGATACAAGGGGGGAGGGAAAATTTTAGGTGGTCATGGGCGCGTCCAGCGGACGCGGAAAAAATGGAAGGCGGTAATGGAGCGTCCAACGGACGCGGAATTACGCAGTTCGCCGAAGGCGAACCGAAACGCTACGAAGTGTGCAATACCGCATTGCGTAAGCCGGAACCGCTCCACGGATGGCGCCCGCCCCCGGGCGCCAACTTGATGGCAACGCCATCAAGGAAAAAACGCCTGTTTTTCGACTACGAAACAGATTTTATGTAGTACTGGCAAGGCCCCCGAGGGCGGGAGCCATCCAGGGGACGTTATCTCCTACGCAATAATTAATCTCCCCCTTCGAACAATGCGTAATTCCGTTCGTTTTTTCCGGGGGCTTACGCGCCCCGGCTCGCCAATTTTCATTTAATGTTTTTCGCCCACATGGCGAAGAATAACAACGCCCAGAGTCGGTGAGAATGGTCGAATCGTCCGCGGACGTGCTCGTTCAGAAGCGCCGTTCCAGCGTCCGGCTGGAAGATGCCGCTGCTCTTAAACTGCTGCGACGAGAATGCGTCTGCCGCCAAGTCGTGAAGCGGTCCGGACTTGAACCATTTGTAAAGCGGGACGCCAAAACCCTGCTTTTTTCTCGTCTGGATGTCTTTGGGAAGGAATCGGGAGAACGTATCAATAAACATCTGTTTCGTCTTGCCGTTTCTCAGCCCCCAATCTTGCGGGAACGACGACGCCAGTTCTATAACGCGGCGGTCGAGGATTGGACTGCGCCCTTCCAACGAGTTTGCCATGGCAGCGCGGTCGACTTTGACCAAAAGACATTCCGGCATGTATGTCTGCAAATCCATCAACGAAATCTGCCGCGACGGCTGTGACGAAATCGACGGGTCGAAAAAGTCCTTTAAGTACGTCAGAGCAGGGGGCTGACCGGGAACGGGCGCAGACAGTTCGATCTGCTTTTGGAAATCGGCGCTGAAAAGGCTCTTTCTTCGTGGAGCGTTATAGAAACTCACCCAGTCCAAATAGCGTTCGACGGGGTTCATCTGCAGACATTCCGCAAAGCGGCGGGCTTTTCTTAACAGCGACCCTTGACGCAGATTGGGCGGGAGAACGGCGCAGACGCTTTTGCCCAAGATGGCGCGTAAAAACGCCGGGCAGATTCTGTCAACGCGAGAGGCGATTTTCACCGCCTTGTAACGGTCGTAGCCGAGAAACAGCTCGTCCCCGCCATCGCCGTTGAGGGCGACAGTTACGCTCTTTCTGGACAGGTTGCAGACGTACCACGTCGGCAGGGCGGAGGAGTCCGCAAACGGCTCGTCGTAGTACGAAACCAGTTCGGCAATCATCGCGGTGGAATCCGGCGTAACGCGAAGCTGCGTATGGTCGGTTTTGAGGAATTGAGCCGCCTGATGAGCGTAAGACGTTTCGTCAAAAGCAGGGTCGTCAAAGCCGATGGAAAACGTCTGAATCGGTCGGCTGGAAAGGGACTGCATAATCCCGACGACAATTGTCGAATCGATTCCGCCGGAAAGAAACGCGCCCAACGGAACGTCTGAAATCATGCGGTCTGAAACCGCCTGGGTCAAGACGTCGTTTAAGCGTTTTTTGGATTCGTCGTAAGATTCGTTTCTCTCCTCAAAACTCTTTCGCCCGGCGGCGATCCAGTCTCGAACCGTGTTGGGATAAACCGAGTTGACGCGAAGGCGATCTTCCCCAACGGAGATTTCCAGAACCTGCCCGGCGCAGAGTTTGCTGACCCGTTTGTAAATCGTTCGGGGAGCGGGTAAATACTGCAGCGTGAAGTATTCGTCAACGGCGACCGGGTCGAGTTCCGATTTGAGCGTTTCGTCTGCTGCGACAACCGCTTTGAGTTCCGAGGCGAAAATGACTCTCGACTCTTCCAGAGCGTAATAGAGCGGCTTTTTGCCGATCGGGTCTCGCGCCAAAATGAGCTTGCGATTTGCCTTGTCCCAAATAGCGATGGCGTACATGCCCAGGAGCTTTTGGACGAAGTCCAATCCGTATTCCCGATACAGCGGAGCGATAACTTCCGTGTCACAGGTCGTTTTGAAGACATAGCCCTTCGATTCCAGCTCCGTTTTTAATTGACGGTAGTTGTAGATCTCGCCGTTGTAGACGACAACCAGCGGCTCTCCAGAATTGTCGATTTGGGGCTGACGTCCGCCGGCAACGTCCAGGACGCTTAATCGTCGATGTCCCACGCCAACGGTAAAACTGGATTGACGGTCAAAGAATTCTCCAGAATCGTCTGGTCCGCGGTGTTTTAGAAGGTCTGTAATAAACGTCAACCTCTCCAGCGAAAGGGCGGAAGAGGTTGAATTGTTAAGGCGTATAAAGCCGGTTATTCCACACATCATAGGAATTGATCAGGGCGGGAAAATTTAGTTTCTTTTGTGCTTTTTGACGTCGTTGGGGTGAACCAGGATTTTATTCTCGTGAGCAGCGGCGTATTCAGCCTGATTAATTCGTCGTTTGTTGTAACGATCGTAATAATCTTTAGTTTCTCCAAATGAAGTCCCGGCTTGCAGCGCTCCGTCCGATTCCATTTTGGCAAACACCGCCCAACCGCCTGTCAGCGTGGGGCTGTTATGAATTCCCCAGTAGTTTGGCTGAAGAGGAGCTGTGTAAAGAGCAAAAACGGAAAACGACAACATGGTAAATCCAAGTATGACTGACAGCGCTACGCCGCCCCACTTGTCGATGATGGCAGGAAACCATACTTTGACCAGACTCAATCGGTTTGTCAATTCTTTCATAATCACATAAACGATAATGAAAATCGCCCAAATCGAGAGGAAGTCTAAAAGGTATGTATACGAAGGAAGCATGCCTTCCAGCGTTCCTGCCAACGTTTCAAAATACGTTGTAGCGATCAAACCGGAAAAAATCAGGTTGAACAGTCGAATCAGATTCGTCCAGATGCCATCTCGGGAGCTAAACGCTATTGAAGCTCCCAAAATGACCAGCATCAAAATAAAAAACACCATTTAAGTATTCTCGTAATTAAAAGGTATGGATAATCCCAATCAGCGGCGCTCAATGGGATATTTTGTAAACGACTACGGTTTAGTTGTCAATGCCATAGTTCTTAAGTTTAGCGGAACATTCCTGAGCGCGTTGAGGCATTTCCATCTTGATCCACAGTTCGCGAAGATTTTTCAACGCTTCGATGTGACTCTGAACGTCTCGGGAGTAAAGGAGGTCAACCTGAAGGAAGGCTACCAGAGCGTCTTTATCTTGTCCGCCGGCTTTATATGCCAACCCAAGCGTGTTGTATCCCAATGCGTTGATGGCGAAGTCTTCAGGCGAAGCGTTCACCAGAACGGCTTCAACGTCTTTGACTGCTCCTTTATAGTCTCCGGACAGAGCTTTGCATTTAGCAAGCCCCATTTTCGCCAAAAGTCTTTGATGATCTGCCGCAGCGCTCTTGTCTTCCATCTTGAGAATGGCGTTATAAGCTTTCTGGGCGTTTTCAATCTTGTTTTGAGCCAGGAAAATTTTACCCATGGCGGATAACGAACGCATCTTGACGTCGTTCCAGGGCGCCGCATTGAGCTTTTGATACATTTCAGCCGCCTTTTTCAAGCTGGCTTCCGTATTGATGGCAACGTAAAGGTCGCCAGTCATTTCGCAGGCGTCAAAATAATGATAGTTTTTAGGATACTTTGTAACAAACGCCTCGCACGTTTTGGCAGCGTCTGACTTGGAAACCGCTCCGCCGCTGAGAGCAATGTTTGCCTTTGCGCGAGCGATAAGGTAATCCATTTCCTGGTTGAGGGTTTTAGACCCGCCCATGGTATCGCGAATGTCCTCGGTAAGCAGTTCCAAAGCGTCTTCGTTAGATCCGCTTTCAATCAGCGAACGCACTTTGGGGAATTGAGCCGGTTCGCGGTTAAACAAAATGCCCTTGATTTTGTTGACCGGGATAACGTCTTCGACGCCGCGGTCTTCAACCGTCAATTCTGTGCTTGTCATATCGGTGATTTTGCACTTGATTGTTTTGTTTTCCAGTTGAACGGTGTCATTCTGAGCCTGAGCAACAGATCCGATTACAAAAATCGCGATCAACGTCAAAAAAAGTTTTTTGAACATAAATAACTCCCTGAATATAATGTGTGAAACTTTCAATTAAAATTCAAATAACAATTGATTTATCAAACAACGCACGTTATCGTCTTTATTACGATATGCTATTGTTTATCCGTCGGGTTTTGAGGTTTTTCCTGCGGCGGCTGACCTGCCGGTCGCGGAGCCGGTCTTCCCGCTGGCTGCTGTCCATTCGGACGCGGAGCCGGTCGTCCTGCGGGCTGTTGTCCTGCCGGACGCGGAGCCGGTTTGCCCGCTGGCTGCTGTCCAGCCGGTCGCGGAGCCGGTTTGCCCGCTGGCGCTGGTTGAGCCGGCTTTTTATTGAAATCAAAGCTGAAGGTTGCGTCTTGCTGAACGGGACCAAAACCAAGGTCAATCTTTCCGTTTGGAGCTGGAGCGTCACTGGCGTTGAAACCACCAAATCCCAAATCGATCTTATCCTGAGCTTTGCCTTCCTGCTGAGCAAAACCGAGGTCGACTTTTTCTTCGACTTTTTCTGAACCAACGGCGATGCCGCCATCAGTAACGTTGACGTTTTGCTTTTCAACGAGCTTCTTTTTCTTCGGAAGGAACGCAATAATAATGATAATCAAACCGAGTACGCCAATTCCACCCAAAATGCCGTAAATAACCTTTGGATCAGTTGGCTTTTCGGGAGCGTCTTCCTCTTCAACTTTTTGAGGCAAGAGCGATTCCGGCGGAGCGAATCCGCTGACAGGTTTGCCCAATTGCTCCTGAACTTTTCGGAGAAGGTTTTCATAGGATTGGAGGATGTCAGAATTGCCTAAAATTTCCGCATCCGCTTCCATAGACTTGTATTTGTCATAGTCTTCCCGAAGCATCGTTTCGATTTCATTAAAAAGCTGCAGCGCTTTAGGAGGAATATTGGAATTGGCGTCATTGCTTGCCGCGGAATTCTCCGCAGCCGGAGCGGGTTCTTCTGTTGTTTGGGTTGTTTCTGCCGTATCCTCTTCAGCGGGAGCTTCCTCTTCTGCTGCGGCGTCTTCCGCTGCAGGGGCGTCTGCCTCTGCAGCTTCAGCGTCCGTTTCGCCAGCTGTAGTTTCAGAAACCTCAGCGTTTTCTTCAGGAACGTCTTCCGAAGCAGGGGCTTCTTCTGCGTTTTCTTCAGCAGCGTTATCCTCTTGCGGCTGCTCGTCGGCAGGTTGTTCTTCTGCAGGCTGTTCTTCCTTGGGTTGAACAGCAGCAATTTCCAGTAAAGCTATGTTATACTTGATTTCGGCAATCGCCAATCTGGCTTGCAGATAATCAAGGAACTTGTCTTGATCTGGATCAGAATTTCGAATCGGTTCGCCTTTATCGTTAGTGATAGCTTTGAGATATCCGTTCCAACCGATGAAAATCTGTTTTCCCGCTTCATTAAGTTGATTCGGATCTCCATTGAGGGAGAGTTCGTACAGCTCCATCGCCTTTTTGGGGTCGTCCTTTTCAGATTTTTCGCCCCACTTTGAATAATACCCCGCCAGCGTTGGCTGCATTCTTTCAAGCGTCTCTTTACGAGTTCTGCCGTTGGACAACTCCTTCATGACTCTGGTAATCGCTTCCTGATAATCGCCCTTTGCAGCGAACCCTGAAGCGGTTTCCAGTTCAGAGAAGCCTTTGACTGCAATATTGGGATCGAGAGCTTTCATTTTTGTACGAACCAGTTTAAGCTGGGTGTCGTATTTCTGGAAAGTCTCTTCGTTATTGAGCGTTGGGAAAGCGCGATGGGTGGTAAGCAGAATCTTTTCCGCATCCTGCAAACGTTCCATCTGTTTGGCAGTGTCTTTAATTCCTTCCGCCTGCTTTAAGTAGATGTTGGAAATCGTCAAACGGGCTTCGTAATAGGTGTCCGAAACGCGAGGATCCTGCGAATGTTTCTTCGTGAGCTGGGTCTGCATTTTGTTCGCCAGAGTATTCCAGCCCCAAATAGCAGGCTTACCGTCTTGCTTGGGATCTTTCTGACCGGTAGTAAGGAAGTCTTTCCCGCAGCCAACCAGAGCTTTTTTCAGGTACAAAGCTGATTTTTCCGGATCCGCTGTCGATTCGCCCCATTTCTGGTAGCAGCGAACCGCTTCTGCCTGAAGGTCAATATTATTGGGGGTTTTAGAAAGAATCTCTCCCATTTTCTTGATGGCTTCTTCGTACTGTTCGCTTGTTGCAAGGCACCGAGCCAATCGTTCGTCAATAATACGAGCGGTAAGCTCCGGCTTTTGGACAAACCCTTCTTTTTCAGCAACCTTTTTCAGAATGCCATTGTAAGTGTCAACCGCCTTGCCAAAGAGAGCTTTAGCTTTATCGGTAACGCTTTTGTTTTCAGAAACTTCGTTTTCGCCCAGAGACTGATACGTCTGAGCGACCCAGTACATTTGACCGAATTTAATATCCGGCAAATCAGCAATTCTTTGAAGGAATACTTCAAATCCCTTTTCCAGATTTTCCGCTTTTTCTTTTTGGCCTTCACGGTTGAAAACTTCGAGGTTTTCTTTCAATTCCAAACCTAAAGTAAGGTAAATATTTGTGAGCTGTTCTTCTTTGGATTTGCCGCCTTCCGCAGTATCTTCGGACTGTTCAACGCGCTTTTCCAGCAATTCCATAATATCCTTTGCGTCGTCAAGCTGCTGAGCTGCAACCAAAGCGTTTAACGCAACGCGAAGAGAGCGGATGTCCAACTCGTTCTTTAAAACCAGCGGGGAATCCTTTTTAACTAACGTCAAAGGACCGAACTGAGGATCGTTGAGCAGCTCAAGGGCGCCAGCCGGGTCGCCGGACTTGAGCTTTTGGTTTGCCAGCGTAAATGCGGCAAAAACCAGGTTGGAAGTTGGCTCGTTGTCAGCTCCCATGCTTTTCTTCATACGGTCAATGCCGTCCTGCAAAATCTTTTGTGACGTTGTTTTATATTCCGCCAGTTTTTCTTTTGACGGTCTGACGCTCAGGTCAGCGTTCATGCCGCGAAGATAACTGTTCCAGAGCAGGTTTCCGGTGCGAATTTCACAATCCGCGCGCTTGTCGGAATCTTCTGAAATCTTCTTCATTGCGGCTTCGCCATGCTTGGTGTCGCCGATATCGATAAACGAGTCGCATACGATTGACCAGGCGTTGTCAGACATCTCCGAACCTTTAGAGGCGGTTCGAGTCTGAATAATGCTTGCCAGTTTTGACATCTTAAGAAGCTCAAATTTTGTAGCTTCCTGAATGGCGGCGTCGCTCTTTCCGTCTTTACGCATGCTCTGAACGATATTAGCGAAATGACTGCGAAGAATCTTCATTTCAAGGTCAGCCATCGTTTCGCTGATGGGGTCAGTCGAGTAGTTGCGAACGACGAAATCAGCGAGCATAACCGCTCTGTAATTGTCCTGCTTGAGGAACATCATATAAACCGCCAGATAACGGTTGGAGTTCAATTGACGCAGTTGAGAGCCGGAGATGTCAATCGGACGGCGAAATTCTGCAAGCTCATAAAGCTTGAGGAATTTTTCTCCAGCTTCGAGCATCTTCTTTTGAACTGCCGCCTTTTCTTCGTCCGTTTGTGCGGAGGCGGAAGACGTTTGAATATCAGAGATTACTTCTCGAACCTGATTAAGCTCTTTGGTTAATTCTGCATAGGTCATTTTCTCCGGAGGAACGTTTTCAACCGGACCGACAACGCCCAGCTTCGCCTTGACAGCTTTAGCATCGTCTTTAAACGGCGTTTTAGCAAGAATATCAAGGATTTCGAGCGTATTCTTGGCTAACAGAGCGTTTTGACGAGCTTTCTTTTGTTCGTCCGGCAGAGCGCTGATTTTGTCTGCGGCAACGTCGCAGCCAGCCAACAACAGCTGTTGAGTAAGCAGTTGTCCCTGACGCGCGCTGGTATAGTCTTTTTCATACCATTCAGAAAAACGAGCCAAAGCCTGATCGAGAATTTTCCCTTTCTTTTCCGGCTCTTTGTCATTCTTATACTTAACAGCAGACTGCAAGTAATACAGCAGCGCTTCGTCACGCATGGTTCGGTTGGCGGCGTTGTTGTCCAAAGTCAGCGTTTCATCGAAAATGCTCAGAGCGCCTTTGTCCATTTTGTTAGGATCTTCAAAGATGCCCTGGTCCATCATGATTCGACCTTCGCGAACTCGAGCGTACAGACCAGCAATAAACGGCGGTTCAATCGCGCCATATTTTGTGAAGATTGTATTGTACTCTTTTCGGGATTTTTCCAAAAAGTCCTTGTATTCTTTAGAACCGACAGGATAGGTTTGAGCTATTTCATAATAAGCTCCTGCAACCGCCAGCCACGCCTGGAGAAAGTCTGTTACAGCTTCATCGTACTCTTCGCCTGTTTCTTTCTTTTCATCCTTGTATTTTTTAACAACGTCTCGAGCGCGTTTTTGGTTTGCTGAAAATTCATTTTGAGCTGCGGTAAACGAATCTCGAGAGATTTTCATCCATTCGTCTCTCTGTTCCTGTTTTTTGTTGGTAGACTTTACAGACAAGTCGCGATAAATCGTACCGCGCGCCATCATCAAAGCCGCATATTGACTGGCGCATTCTCGAACGCGCGGGTGATTGGGATTTTCCTTGATGAACTTGGCAAAACTTTCATGGGCAGCGTCAATTTCTTTGAGCTGGTCGTCCTGAGACGCCTGAATGCCGGAATTGAGCATGTGAAGCCGCCCCATTTCCATGTCGTAAATGCTTTTGTATTCAGCAGGAATGGTTCCGTCCTGGTAAATTTTCTCCATATAGTAAATTGCAATGTCTGGATATCCAGATCCGCTGTCAACGTCTACAAGAGCGTTGACAAATTTTTCGGCTTGCGGCTGCGGAACGGCTGCCTGAGACGACGCTCCAGACAGGTTAAACGCAATAAAGCATACTGCGGCAAGGACGGCGCCTGAAACAGGGAAAAAAGTTCGGTGAGAACAATTCATGGATAAAACCTCGTTTGAATATATGAGTACGAACGGGAGCTGAACTAAACTTTACATTAAACAAAACTGAATAGTTTCTATTTTGTAAAGACGAACAAGGTTCAACTTCTGTAGCAATAAAATTCTTCTCTTTAAATTTAAACAGAATTTTGCTAATAGCAATACGCCCAGCAAGAAAAATTCCCCATTTTTGAAAAAATTTTTGATTTTTCTTGTCTTTTCAACGGGAATTGGCAATTTTTTCTCCATTTTTTAGTTCATAATTCGTCTAATATTGTAAAATAAGGGGTAATGTCAATGAAGATATTAATTGACGTAATTCCCCCTATTTTGACTTATTAGAGAGTCCAGGACAACTTACTAAAAATACAAAGAACTGACATGGCTATTAAAATAATCAACGCTAAAGCGCTTTTAATTGTTTTATTTCTTGGCGTTATTATCATCATAATTACAGAAGCAACGATGCACTCGGATCGTTGGGCGTGGATGACTCAGGAAACCATTCCTGGCGAAGAGACTGAAATCAAACCGTTGGAACAGCGGGTATACTATCCCGGCGTTGATCAGGATGCGCTTAAGAACGTTATAGACAACAGCTACTGGGTTTCTTCAGACTATCCTTCATGGAAAAATCTCATTGAGATTTTGCGCGACGTTCCGCAGTCTGAACTGAACAAGTATTCTTTCGGGCACGTTCCCTTTGTTCAGCTCAAGTCGACGCCGAAAACGTTTCGCGGCGTTTTAATTAACGTTCGAGGAAACGCCCGGCAGTGCGTTCCTATCAAGCAGACCAATAAAGACCTTGGCGTAGAAAACATCTATCAGATCGCTCTTTCTCCCGACAGTTCGCCGTCCGAACCGATTATCATTAATTCTATCAGCATTCCACCCGGATTTCCAACGGGAGAAGATATTGAACCGCAGCGAATTGAATGTACGGGATTTTTCCTCAAACGCTGGGTTTATCCCGCTCAGGAAGACGTCATGGCAGCCCCGCTGATTCTGGCAAAAGGGTTTTCCTGGCAAGAGCCGGTTAAAGCCTCCAAATCGGACGGCGAGCCGTCTTCCTGGCTTATTTTGGGCGTTACAATTTTAGGCGCTGTTATTATTTACTTTCTTATTGAGTTGAGAATAAAAGCATCGTTGCCGCCAAAACCGAGAAAGATTCCCGTTGAAGAGTTTGTCTTTACGCCGCCGACAGAGGATGAAGGCAATAGGCAGTAGGCAGTAGTTTTTTAAATTCGGAATGCGGAATTACGCAAGCGTTGCTCATAATCCTCTCGCAATTCATAAATAAAAAAACGCGAAGCGTATTCAACGCTTCGCGTTTTTTGTTAATCCGAAATCTCTAATTAACTTAGAGGTTGGCGAGCTTTTCGATCAGGTCGGCAGCGCGATTGCTGTAGCCCCATTCGTTGTCGTACCAGGACAGGCACTTGAGCATGGTGTCGCCCATGACCATGGTCCACGGACCGGCGAAAATGCTGGAGTGGGGATCGTCGACGATGTCCTGCAGAACGATCGGGTCTTCGGTGTAATCGAGAATGCCCTTCATGGATCCTTCAGCAGCAGCCTTCATGGCGGCGTTGACGGCTTCCTTGGTTACCGGCTTGGCGGTTTCGACAACGAGGTCAACAATGGAACCGGTCGGGGTGGGGACGCGGATGGAGATACCGGTCAGTTTGCCCTGGAGTTCCGGAATGACCAGACCGACAGCTTTGGCGGCGCCGGTGGAGGTCGGGATCATGTTCATGGCAGCAGCGCGAGCGCGATAGGGATCCTTGTGCGGCAGGTCCAGAACGCGCTGGTCGTTGGTGAAGGAGTGAACCGTTGTCATCAAACCGCGGACAATGCCGAAGTTGTCGTTGATGACCTTGGCAAACGGAGCCAAGCAGTTGGTTGTGCAGGAAGCGTTGGAAACGTATTTCATGTCAGCGGTGAGCTGATCGTCGTTAACGCCCAAAACGCAGGTGAAGTCGGGTTCGGTAGCCGGAGCGGAGATGACGACTTTCTTGCAGCCTTTGTGGCTGTCGAAGCCGGGTTTGCCGTCAGCGGCGCGCTTCGTGAACAGACCGGTGGATTCCAGAACAACGTCAACTCCGAGGTCGCCCCACGGAAGATTGCCCGGATCGCGTTCTTCGAAAACCTTAATCAACTTGCCATCGACAACCAGTCCTTCTTCGGTAGCAGTAACCGTGCCATTGAAACGACCGTGAACGCTGTCATATTTCAGCAGCGTCGCCAGCATGTCATTGCTGGTCAAGTCGTTGATTGCAACGACGTCAAAAACTTCGGGCTTGGCAGCCATGCAACGGAAAACCAAACGGCCGATACGACCAAAACCATTAATACCAACGCGAATCGCCACTGTATCTCTCCTTTAAATAATAGGAACTACAAAAAATGCTTTTTGCGATTAATCCGCCCGGGAAACCCCTGTTTCCCTCCAGACGTTTTAATCAGTATTATAATATCGATTGCCGATTCTGCAAGGGGGGAGGGGGAATCAGACAAGAAATATCTTCCTAATTTATAGCGTCATTTAAAATAGGGGCTATTTATCGACCGTTAAGAGCGTCTTTTTTCCTGCTTGCTCATATTTTCTCTTTACGCCAAAGCGCGTTCCAGTTTCAGAACGGTCTTTTTGAGCTGGGGATCGGTTTCGATTTTTTGAGTGAAGTTTCTCAACGTATGGATTATTGTAGAATGATCTCGACCGCCGAGGTAGTCTGCCAGCTGTTCCAGAGTAAAGCTGCCCAGCTTGCGTCCTAAATAGACGACGGCGCCGCGGGTTAATACGGACGTCTTGCGGCGGGACGAGCTTTTCAAGTCTGCCAGCGTGATTCCAAATTCTTTTACCGCCAGTTTGGCGATGTCGTGAATTTTCAGCGGCTCTCTGTCGGCGGAAGTCTGAGACGCCCAAAGAATAAGATGAGATTCCGTAATGCCGTTGGCGATTGTTTCCGGTTCTGTCAACGCCTGACGATAACCCATATCGAGACGTAGCAGTTCGCCCTTGACGGCGGTAATCGACAGATGCCCTCTGGACGCAACCCAGGACGCGATAAAATCGGAGTAGTCCGGCGGCAGAAGCAGTTTTTTCAGCGCGTCTTGAGCGTAGGCGCGGCAGAGTTCTTCGTCCGGCGACTCTGTTTTAATCAGCGCGCCGCTTTGCATTCGTTTGACCAGTTTCGCGTTCCAGCCCTCAGACTGCTCGTCTTCGTTAACGGACATCAAAACCGGAACCTGCTTTTCCGCAAGCGTATCGAGAATGAAAACCAGCTCTTCCTGAGCGTCCGGCTCTTGCAACAACTGTTGAATGTTCGTTATCGCCAGAAACCGCAGGGCGCGAAAACGCTCCTCGAAGTCGGAAAACGTTCGGGTCAGCTGAGCGTTGCGAAAATCCCGGTAGAAGTCCGGCGCGGTAATATAGAGCGACTTTAATCGCGGGTGGCTGCGAACCCACGTCCAGTAGACGCCTGAAATCCAGCCCGTCTTCCCGGTATGAGTCGGCCCAACGAGCGTGACGGGAAACCATGCAGAATGGCTTTCTGCAATTGACCTGTCCGGATTTACCAGCGCTGACGTCAGCGGCGCCAATAGACGATTGGAACGGCTGAAGAAGAACGGAGCGATTGTCCACGCCCGAACTCCGCCGCCGTCCTTAAACGTCGGTATCGACAGGTCAATTTGTGTAACCATTGAAGATTAAGTAATCAGGTTCTTCCAGTAAGTAAGCGCCTAGAGTTTGTGCAGGTCAGTCCGTTCACGGATTTTACGGATTAAACGGATTTTCACCGATTGGTTATTATAAATTCATTATTTCTAAAACTATTCCAAGTATTTAATAAACCTTTGATTTATAATAATGAATTCTGAGCAAAGTTAATCAATCGGTGTGAATCCGTCTCATCCGTGTCTTCCGTGTGGGACAAAAATCGAGACCCTAAATAAACCATATTTTAGCTCACTGGCGCCTACTTGTCAGATTAACCAAAGCTTATTGAAATTTCGTCAAGCCCGGGAGCGGAACGTTGTACATGTTCTTAACCGGGGCGTAAGTAACGCCTTCAATTGGAACGCACGGCGGAACGGCGTCTGGCGTATATTCCGACGGCGCCAGAACCTTCTTGGAATTGAGAATCTGCTCCCAGGAAAGCTTCTGACCGGTATAGCACGCCTCGCGTCCGAGGATTGCCATAATCGTGCTGTATGAGGAATACTCAACGCAGTTTAACGCCTTGGAATTGCGAATCGAATCGTACATGGCGATGTGCTCTTCGAGGTGTCCATCGTTGACGCGCGCTTTTCTGTCAAAGCTCCAAAGAACGTTTCCGTTCAGGTCGATGATTTTGTACTCCATCGCGCTGGCGTGTCCTTTGGTTCCTAAAATACGGCATTGCATTTCGTTAAAGCAGCCGTTAATCTGACGGCAGCACGAATGGACTTTCACGCCGTTGGGATAATCGAATGTAACGCTCATCTGATCGTAGATGTCGCCGTACGCCGGCTGATCCACGCGGACGGAACGAGCGCCCATGCCCCATGCGGATTGCGGCAGACCGATAATCCAGTTCGCCTTGTCGAGCGTATGAACGTGCTGTTCGACGTTGTAGTCTCCGGAAAGCCATGTAAAGTTGTACCAGTTGCGGTTCTGGAACATCATTTCCGTGTCCTGCGGCTGACGTGGACGCGTCCACAAACGATTGGTTAAGTAGGAACAAGAGATCTCGCGAACCTCGCCAATCATGCCGTCAAGAACCCGGTTCATGGTCTCAACGACGCGCTTGTCGTAACGAAAATGCAGACCGGAAACGACGGTCAGACCTTTTTCCGCCGCTTTCTTGCCTGTTTCCAGGAAAGAGAGAATGCCGGGAACGTCAACGCCGTTGGGCTTTTCAAAGAAGACGTGTTTGCCAGCTTCAACCGCCGCGGCAAATTGAATCGGGCGGTAATGCGGCGAGGTCGCCAAAAGAACAACGTCACAGTTTTCAATAACGCCTTTGTAGTTGTCAAATCCTGAAAATACGGTATCCTGAGTCGCCTTGCAGCGGGGATTTTTCTTATATTGATCAAACGTTCTCTGAGCGGTTTCTGGGAACAAATCTCCAAACGCGGTAACGACCGTATTGGGATCCGCTTCGAGAGTGTTCGCCAAAGCGCCTCGACCGCGTCCGCCGCAGCCAACCAGACCAACGCGAAGGATGTCAGAACCTTCCGCATGAGCGCTGCGCGCTATGGAAAGCGTACTAACGGCGGCAGCGCCGACAGCCGCGGTTTTCAAAAAATCACGACGATTTGTCATATAAACTCCTTTTTATAATGATAAAGGCTGGGAATTCTCTGGGAATCTTCTGGGAAATTGCTGGGGAGATTCTTTCCCAGAAACCACCCTGCGATTTTACAGGATAATCTAAAAAAGAGCGGAGAGACAATCGTTGAACAGCAAATCGCTTAAAACGGATTCTCTCCCTCGCTCTTTACGATTAATTGCCTGCTAAGCAAGCAGTTCTAAAATCATTCAAACTTTGTAACGCCCGGAAGCGGAACGTTGTACATGTTCACAACCGGGGAGTAGGTCGCGCCTTCAATCGGAGCGCACGGCGGAACGGCTTCCGGCGTGTATTCAGCAGGAGCCATAACCTTCTTGGAATTGAGAACCTGATCCCAGCCGAGCCGCTGTCCGGTATAGCACGCTTCGCGTCCCATAACGCCCATGAGGGTGCTGTAGGAGGAGTATTCAACGTCATTCTTCGCTTTACCGTTGCGGATTGAATCGAACATGACTTCGTGTTCGGCAACGTACATATTGCAATTGGCGGCTTTTCGATCAGCCTTCCAAATGACTTTGCCTTCCAGGTCGATGATGTTCTTGCCCAAAGCGTTGGCGCAGCCTTTAGTTCCGAGAATGCGGCATTCGTTTTCGTTGAAGCAGCCGTTGATCTGACGGCAATACGAATGGACTTTAACGCCGTTGGGATAGTTGAACGTAACGCTCATCTGATCGTAGATGTCGCCGTAAGCCGGCTGTTCAACGCGCAACGTACGAGCGCCGCAGCCCCAGGCGGATTCCGGTTTGCCGAGAATCCAGAACGCTTTGTCGAGCGTGTGAACGTGCTGTTCGAGGTTGTAGTCGCCAGACAGCCAGGCGAAGTTGTACCAGTTGCGGTTCTGGAACATCATTTCGGTGTCGTTGTCGTGGCGGGGACGAGTCCACAGACGTCCGGTAAGGTACGTGCACTGGATTTCGCGAACGTCGCCAATCAAGCCGTCGAGAACCTGATTCATGGTGGCGACAACGCCTTTGTGATAACGCCAGCACAGACCGGAAATGACGGTCAAGCCTTTTTCAGCCGCTTTCTTGCCGCTTTCCAGGAAGGAGCGAACGCCAGCTGCGTCTACGCCGTTGGGCTTTTCAAAGAAGACGTGTTTGCCAGCTTCAACCGCCGCGGCGAAATGAATCGGGCGATAATGCGGAGAGGTTGCCAGAAGAACAACGTCGCAGTTTTCGATAACGCCTTTGTAGTTATCGAAACCGGAGAAAACGGTGTCCTGAGTCGCCTTGCAGCGGGGATTGTCCTTGTATCGATTGAACGAACCCTGAGCGTTTTCCGGGAACAAGTCGCCAAAAGCGGTAACGACTGTATTTTCATCCGCTTCCATCGCGTTAGCCAACGCGCCGTTGCCGCGTCCGCCGCAGCCAACCAGACCGATGCGGAGGATGTCAGAACCAGCAGCATGAGCGCTGCGAGCTATGGAAAGCGTACTAACAGCAGCCGCGCCGACGGCGGCTGTCTTCAAAAAATCACGACGATTTGCCATGTGTCTTCTCCTTCAAAAATCTAAGTAATTCATAAACGTACAAGTCGGGGTCTTTGCCCCAAATACCTGTTATATATATTTTATTGTAACTCATTCGTTATAATTTTTCCAGAGATTTTGAGGGAAATTTTAAAAATTTTTTAAAAATTCTTACCGAAAAACTTGCAATTGCTAAAATTTTAGTGTATGATAATAGAAACAGGCAAGAAGCAAAACCAATGTTGAAAAGGGAAATATACAAATTTGCGCCGGCTTTTTCGCAGTTAGCCTTTTCGCGATTCATTTGTAAACAGTTCTCCGTTTTGACGTTAATTGCTCATATAGCTCGAGAAATTGCATACTATCAGATTATAATCGCTATAAATCGCCTGTATTAGTTTACGTAGACGTATATATAAATATGAGTATGGAAAATATCCCGGCTGTCGGCATAGACTTGGGTACGACCTATTCCGTTATTGCAAAATTGGACAATATGGGTCGGCCGATTACGCTGGTAAACGCCGAAGGCGATTTAACAACTCCGTCAGTCGCTCTGTTTGAGGGGAACGAGGCGATTGTCGGCAAAGAAGCTCTCAAGGCAATGGCTATCGAACCGATGGCGGTGGCGGAATGCGCAAAAAGAGACATCGGACACAAGGTCTTTCACAAGGTTCTGCAAAACAAGCAGTATCCGCCTGAAGTTATCGAAGCCCTCATTCTTAATAAACTGCGTCGAGATACGATTCCGCAAATCGGGGAATTTTCAAAAGTCGTTATTACCGTTCCCGCATATTTTGACGAAGTCCGCCGAAAGGCAACTCAAGACGCTGGCTACATGGCAGGGTTGGACGTGATGGACATCATCAACGAACCCACTGCCGCCGCTGTCGCTTACGGGTATCAGCAGGGATTTCTGGGGCAGGGCTACGACCAGCCGCGCAACGTCATGGTTTACGACCTCGGCGGAGGCACGTTCGACGTTACCATCATGCGTATCGAGAACAACCAGTTCATCGCCCTGGCAACAGACGGCGACGTTCAGCTGGGCGGATACGACTGGGATCAGCGTTTGTTGGACTTGGCGGTTGACGCGTTTATTCGCGAGCATTTTATAGACCCTCGAGAAGACGAAGTCGCCCGCGGACGTCTTTGGAGAGAATGCGAAGACGCCAAACGCACTCTGACAAGCCGTCAAAAATGTACAATCAACTGCGAGTATAAAGGCAAGTTCAGCCGAATCGAAGTTACTCGTCAGGAATTCGAACAGGCAACATTGGATTTGGTCGACAGAACCCGGTTCACAGCAGAGCAAACGCTGCGAACGTCCGGGCTTTCCTGGGAAGACATCGACCGCGTTTTGCTGGTCGGCGGTTCTTCTCGAATGCCGATGATTCGCACCATGCTTCAGCAGATTTCCGGAAAAGTTCCAGACGCAGGCGTTGCGGCAGACGAAGCCGTCGCTCAAGGCGCTGCGCTGCACGCCGGTCTTATTCTCGATCAGAACATGGGCAACCCCGGCGCGTTCCAAATCAAAAACGTCAACTCACACAGTTTGGGCGTCATCGGCCGAGACCCGCAAACCGGGCGTCGCCGCAACGGAATTATCGTTCCGCGCAACACCCAATTGCCAATTACAGCTCGGCGTATTTTCAAAACGTCCAAGCAGGATCAAAAATCCGTTATGGTTCAGGTGGTAGAAGGAGAAAGCTCTTCTCCGGACGATTGCACCTATATTGGTCAATGCACCGTTACGGGTCTTCCGCCCAATCTTCCGCCTGGCTCTCCGATTGAAGTTTTGTTCGATTACGACCCCAGCGGCAGACTTCGCGTTCGCGTTTCTGTTGCCGGCAGACAGATCGAAACAGAATTCACTCGAGAGAACAGTCTGTCCAAGGAACATCTTGACGGCTGGCGAATGTTCATTTCGCAAGAGCCGCCAACAGATTACTGTTAATCTTTGGCAGCGCAGCCGGGAGATTTTCCCGCTGTTGTAAAAAAGCAGGTTCATTTTCATAAAAATCCATTTTTTTTGAAAAAAGAACGCTAACCCCCCTTTGTTAAAATGGGAAATAGAGTAAAATAAATAAAGTATTGTAGAAAAGTTTCGGCTGACGCTTGGGGGAAGCCAAAATATTTTTCCTGTAAATCATCGTTGATTATTCGTGGAGTAAAACGAATTTAAAAGACAATATTATTTCGGGCGTTTCCCCCTTGGTATTCCCGTACAATTCAAACGGGCTTTTCAGTTTCGCCAAATAATATTCCTGAATTAGGGACTCCCCTATTAACACATTTTAGAACTTCGGAGGATTCACCGTCATGTTTAGATGTTTAACTTGCGGATCGCTGGGAGCGTTATTGTTTTCCGCTCTGCTTCTTGCCATTTATGCTGGAACCGTTACCGTTGCAACCACGAGCGTTGCCAACGTTGCCGTAGCTGCAGATGACGCTGCCGCCGCAGACGAAGCAGCAGCCCCGAAAAAGGAAAACTTCCTCGTTTGGCTGTATCAGGCTTTGGGTTGGAAATACTGCATCGCATTCGGCGTTATTTCGTTCCTGTTCATCGCCTTTGTCTTCAAGTACTCGTTCTCGATGCGTCGAAGCGTGTTGATGCCGGACGAAATTGTAGAGGGCTTTGACGCTGAAATTCAGGAAAAGCATTTTTCAGAAGCGTACGAACTGGTTTCCAATGACGAGTCCTTTATGGCTCAGGTTTTGGCAGCCGGTTTGCCGAGACTTCAGCAAGGCCGCGACGCCGCTCAGAAAGCCATGGAAGACGTTATCGCGTCCGAATCCATGAAGCTTGACCATCAGCTTTCCTACGTCGGTCTGATTGCCGCCGTCGCCCCGTCAGTCGGGTTGCTCGGTACGGTCGATGGTATGGTCGCGTCCTTCTCCGTTATTGCTAACTCCGCCAGCACGCCGAAACCGTCTGAGTTGGCAAAAGGTATTTCTATGGCTCTTATTACGACCATGGTCGGGTTGATCTTCTCGATTCCTGCGTCCATCTTCTTCGCCTTGATGAAAAACCACATCAACAAGATCATTTTTGACATCAGCGTCAAGGGCGAACAGTTCATGGATCAGCTGCTCCGCGGCGGTAAATGATTTTGAACGCTGGACTGTGGAAATAATACTATACGGAATCCGGAACCGAACCGTCTGCTTTGCAGGCGGCGGTTCTAAAAGATTCTGTGTTTTCCGCGAACCATTAACCTCAATTTAATATCATGGCAAAACCAAGACCACAAGAAACAGCCGATGCTGACATGACGCCTATGATCGACATGACGTTCCAGCTGATCGCCTTCTTTATGGTTCTGATCAACTTTACAGAAGCGGATCAAAACCAGGCAATCAACCTGCCGTCCAGCGAGCTGGCAAAAACGCCGGATTTTCCGCCAGAAGGTCCGGTTACGCTGCAGGTTGAAAAAAATGGCTATGTAATTTTTGGCGTTAATACAGCAAAAGCTCCTGATTTGAAAGACCTCGAGGGTATGCTCAAAACAGAGTATACTCAGCGTAAGCTGATGGGGAAAGATCCCAAAATGTCCACGATTATTATTCGTGGCGACAAGAATGCAAAAACGGGGCGCATTCAGGAAGTTGTTGGAATTGCTCAGGAAGTGGGGTATGAAAAATTCATACTTCGCGCCAAAGAAGTCGCCAAGTAACGGGAGGTCATTATTATGGCAAGAAAAACAAGAGAGAACGAAAAACTCAATATTAACATGACCCCGATGATCGACATCGTATTCCAGCTGTTGATCTTCTTCGTCATGTCATTCAAGATTGTTACTCCGGAAGGCGACTTCAGCGTCAAAATGCCAATGGCTCCTGCAGAAGGTAAAATGAGCGAAGACTCAACGCCGCCGCTGCCGCCAATTGCGATTCGACTCAATTCTTCGACAACCGGACAGCTGCTCGAAGTCCAGGCTGGCAACCAAAACTTTGGACGAGGAGAAGCGGGATTAGCCAAGCTTCAGAAGTTCATTCTTCAGCAGGTTGCTCCCAAAGGCGGTCCGCCAAATCCGGAAGTTGCACGAGAGCAGGAAGTTGAACTTACATGCGATTACAGACTCAAATACGAATACGTAATCAAATGTATTTCGTACGTTACCGGTTATCGCGATAAGAACACTGGCGAAGTTGTCCGAATTGCAGAAAAAATCAAGTTTGCCGCTCCGGTTGGAAACTGATTTGCAATCATAAATTCACAAATGTTAAACAGGTCGTCTGCAAACAGACGACCTGTTTTTTTAGATGGATGCAACGTCTTTACCGCTCTGAAAAAACACAGCTTGATTATATTAGACGCAGGAAAAACAGGCGAACGCATCTATCCGTGTATTTCCCTGCTAAACTCCTTGACAATGACTTTTTCTTATGTTAAAATAAAGCTGTTAGCTATTAGCTAGAAGCTGGTTTATATTGGTAACACAACAACCCCCTAATTATCCTCAACCCCTTCCTGAAATCATGAAACTGAAAAGAGCGTTCCTGTTTTTACTCATTGCAATTCTTTCCTCTCTCCCGGTTCAGGCGGAGATCCGCGTCGACGCTGATTTTCCCGGCGGAAACGTCAAAGTCGAGTCCATCGACCAGGGTGCGAGCCGCACGGGCGGAGAGGATGAGGTTATGTCTCCGAACGTGTCTGTTTCGGCGCAACCCTCATCCAATCAGGAACCGACCTTGTCGGGGGCGAACGTGGTTTGCGTCCGACCTGACCTGCGCGACACAAAGAGTAACTATTTCTATTTTTACTTCCGGGTTACCGGAGCGGAGAATCGAACTGTTACGTTCAAGTTCCCGGATAAGTCCACGAATTTCGGCGCAGTCGGTCCGAACGTGAGCGTCGACGGCGGGAAAACGTGGAAATATCTCGGCGAGAAGGAGTATTATGCCTCCGGGACAAAATTCCCCGCAGACCAGCACGAATTTACGTGGACGTTCGGCCCCAACGACTCGGACGTTCGTTTCGCGTTCGGGACGCCGTACACGCAGTCGAACTGGGACGAATTCATGGCTCAGTACCGCGCCCGGGAGGACGTTCGTTTTGAAACCCTCTGCCGTTCGCGGTTGGACAAACGCGACGTGGAACTCTTCCGCGTTCCGTATCTCGGACAGGGGAAACCCCGTTTTTACCTCGCGTTCACGGCGCGGCATCACGCCTGCGAGACCTCCGCCAGCCCGGTCATGGAAGGCATGATTTCGTTCTGTCTTTCCGACGCCCCGGAGGCGCAATGGCTTCGTCAAAACGCGGAAATCGTCTTCATTCCGTTCATGGATAAAGACGGCGTTGAAGACGGAGATCAGGGCAAAAACCGCAGTCCGCACGACCATAACCGAGACTACGTTCAGGAACTGTACCCGTCCGTCAAGGCGTTTAAGAAACTTATCGTAAAAGAATCCGAAGGGATTCCGCTTGTTTTTATGGATCTCCACGCTCCCAATATCCGCGGTGGCAATAACGAATTCTACTACTCCCACGGCCCCATTGAGATGGAAAAAATGAACCCCATCTGGAACCGCTTCCGCGATAAACTGGCTGAAAACCAGAAAGATGGAACGCTGAAATACGAACCCAAATGGGACGTGCCGGGTCGCAGCGACGGCAAATACAATTCGATCAGAACGTTTACCGGGAAAGATGGCAACCTGTCCTCCTCGAGAGTTTGGGCGCAAGGCCTTCCCAACGCCTACTTCACGAACTGCATGGAATTCGGCTATTCCCTGTGCGGCAACGCAACGATCACGCCGGTAACCGGTCGCGAACTGGGTCGAAACGTCATGAAAACATTAGCTGAGATTCTGAAAGAAGACGGCGCGAAGGAACAATGAGATTTCCCAAACGTCAGGACGGTCCCGTCATTACAAAACCAATTTGAAATTGAATAAATGCCATGAAGACTTTCACTCCATTTTTGTTTGTCCTTTTAACTCTCGCCTCTCCCCTTTTCGCGCAGACGCCGCTGGAGAAAGTTGCAGCTGCATGCAAGATTTTCCCTACTTACGAGGCAGGCGTGAATAACGGCGCGATCGCTCCCATGGAGTACGCGGTTCTTCAGATGAAGCCCGGCAGCGAGGAAATGCTTGAAGCGGAGAAAATGCTTCTCGCCGCTTTTCCGACCGCTACGCTCGACGGTCAGCGAACCATTGGGCGAATTCTTCACCCCATTGCTGGTCCCGCGACGGTCGAGGCGCTTACCCCGTTTTTGACGTCCGACGCGAACAACGGCGAAACGGCAAAAATTGCTCAGATGCTCGTTTCTTTCGTGAAAAAGAATCACGACTCGACCGTCCCCAAAGACGAGACGTTTACAGCCCCGTACCGTCACGGCGAGTTCTATCGGAACGACTTCACTCCCGAAACGGACGCGCAGCTTGCCGCCCGGCTTGAATCCGAAACCGCCGCGGTTCTGGCTTGCGCCGATGCGAAAAAGCGCCTGGAACTTCTTGAAAAGATGGGAACGTCTATTGAACGCGCCCCCTCGCCTCTGGAATGGTACAAAAAACTCCTCGCCTCTCCTGACGTTACAACGCAGAAACAGGTCTGGGACTTGATGGGTCGTTACTGCCGCAAGGTGGAGTGCATGCGCTTTGCCGCCCAGGAGATGAAGCGGGAATCCCCAACCTCCGCCAACGCGGCTCTGGCTGCCGTGAGAATCGGGAACGTGAAACGGTTTTCCATGCAAAACGAGGTTAGAGAGATTCTGACTGACGTTGAACAGAGCTGCAAAAACGAAGACGTTCGGATGCGCGCTGTTGCAGTGCTGCGTCAAATCGATATCCGTCAAGGGGGCGTTTTCATGTGGCATGCAACCCAGGCGCAGGAAACGCGAGACGAAAACCCCGCAGCGTTTCCTCCCGAAAAATGGTCGCCGCTGATAGCCGGTCAGACGGTTTTGGGGTGGGAACTGGCAACGACGCGCCATTTCCCGAAAGGTTCTTTCCTCTACTTGCGAAACATCGTGGAGTCGGAAACGGACGTCAAACTCAACGCGGAATTGACCTCGCCGGTTCCCGTTCGGTTCTGGCTCAACGGAAAGGTGATTTTCGAGAGTAAAACCGGCGGAGAGAAACCGTTTGTCGTTCCTGTTACAATTAACAAAGGCAAGAATCCGGTTTACATTGAATTCCAGTCTCTGGGACGCGCCTGCCCGTTCTCGCTGCGGTTTCTGGAACCAGGCGGAGCCGTCGCCCACGGGCTGAATTTTACGCTGTAGACAACTGGCAAAGTGTGACATTTCGGGGAGTGCGGCGGCTTGACGCCGCCTTGTCCAGCGTCCCGCTAAAAGACGCGGATAAGCCCGAATCGCCGCAGCCCCCTGCCGCCGAAGAAATATTTTAAGCCGCAAAGAACGCAAAAGACGCAAAGAAATCTTTAAAACTTCGCGAACATCCTCCGCGGCTCCGCATCTCCGCGTGAGATTTTCCGGGCGCTAACATAACAAATGTTTTGGTTCGCCTTCGGCGAACTGCGTAACTACGCTCGTTTCACTCGCTTCAATACCGCCTTCCATTTTTCATGTGAGATTTTCTTCGGCGGCTGACACAGCCGCGATCCAGCAGGTCAGAGGGGTTGCCGCATTCTCAAGATTCTTGGAGGCTTCCGCCGCAAGCGTTCACCCATTGATAACTTCGCGAACTTTGCGAACTTCGCGTGAGATTTTCTTCGGCGGCTGACACAGCCGCGATCCAGCAGGTCGGAGGGGTTGTTCTGCGAAAGAGATTATCCGTCATACCTGCAATGCGGCAGGGGACTGCCGCGTGCCGGTTGTTCGGGCGGACATTCCTGCGAAAGAGATTATTTCTTGTCCCAGCAAGGCGCCCGAGACAGGCGCCATCTGGGGAGGTTTTCCGCTTCGTCGATTTGGTATGCACAGTTCAAACGTTTTGTTCGCCGTTCTACGCAAAGAACGTTATTTTTAAAACTTTGCGAACATCCTCCGCGGCTCCGCATCTCCGCGTGAGATTTACCGGGCGCTCAATTACCGTTTTTTAGCTACAGCGTCCACGGTTCGCGGCGCGGTCGGTCGAGCATCGCCTGAGCTACGGGGTCGTTGAGGATGTTTTCCGTCTCCGGGTCGAAATGGATCGGACGGTTGAGAAGCTGGGCGATGCGTCCTAAATGACCGATTGAGCAGACGCGATGGCACCGTTCAATGTTTCGGAACGGGATTTCTCTCGTGCGAACGCAGTGGAGGAAATCGCCCATGATGCACGGCTCGCCTTCCGCGCCGATCATCGGAGAGTCTATATCGAGGTTCAAATCGGTTGGACGATGGAAAACTTCTCCCTTGTAATGCGGAATCGGTATGTCCGGAACCGGGTATTTGCCGTTGACGATGTCTTCTTCGCAGAGCTTGCCGTCTTCTCCGCGCAGGCAGATTTCACCGCCGCCGCCGTCTCGCAGACCGTTTCGGAATCCGGGAACCGTGCCCCACGTCCCGCAAGTATGCATGACGCAGCCGTTGGCAAACCGGTACGTCAAAAGTCCGCTTTCGTCCAGACTGGCGGGAATGATCTCGGTCGGGCCGGTATAGTCCAGCTCCATGGCGAACATCAACCCGCCGAAACAGTGAGAACCCCAGCCGTTCGTTGAGCCGGTAAAGTCGAACCAGCCGTTCCCGCGACCGCAAGTCAGATACGCGCGATTAAACGGACGCCAAGGCGCCGGACCGAGCCAGCGGTCCCAGTCCAGTCCCTCGGGAATCGGCTCGGCTTTAAGCGCGCGGTCGGTAAAGTGCGGAAGCCCCGGATTCGCCCAACCCTCGCGAATCTCGCCTAGATAGCCGGCGCGGGCGATTTTGTGGAATTTGTGATAGTCGTTCCAAACGCGCTGAGAGCCGCCGGAGAAAACGCGACCGGTCTCGATGGCGGTCTGACGCATAAGCTGACCGTCGCGGACGGTGCACGTTTCGGGCTTCTCGCAGTAAACGTCCTTTCCGTGCCGCATCGCGTCGATCGCCAGCCACGGATGCCAGTGTTCCGGCGTCCCGATATACACAGCGTCGTACCCGTCGGCATGGGAAATCTCTTCGGAGTACTGAAACTGCTTGCAGTCGGCGGTTCCGTACGCTTCATCGACCATCTGCTTCGCGCGGGCGGCGTGCTTTTCCATGACGTCGCAAACAGCCGCGATGTGACATTGGGGAAGCATAAGGAACGAAGACGTATCCAGCCGACCCTGATTCCCCTGACCGATCATTCCCAGAACGATTTTCTCGTTCGGCGAGACGTGCCCGTCCGCTCCCAGTACGCGGGACGCGAGAACCAACGGCGCGGAAATAGCTGCGGCTTGAAGGAACGCACGGCGATTAATTGAACGTTTCATGAATGCGAAAAAAGGACGCTGAGTCCTGAAAAAAGGAGTGTGGAAGAAGTTAATATACTTGTTCTACTTGAAATTTCCCGAAAAATGAGCTATTAGCTCCTAGTTGCTAGCCGCTAGCTTGGTTATCCCTATTTCTTGCGATAACGCACGAATCAGGTTTATCAAGCTAATAGCTAGATAGCAGCTAGTGGCTTAACATCGGAAAAACTCAAGTCGTTTCAATATATACTACAAGAATTATAACAGATTAAAAAATCGCTGTCAAGGAGTTTTGAAGAAAACCTTTCCGAGTCGCGAAAAATGAAAGGCGGTAATGGAGCGAAGATTTAGGCGAGCCACGGGTGTTAACCCGTGGGTGTGAGCGAAGCGAACGTAATTACGCAGTTCGCCGTCAGGCGAACCGAAACGTCGGAAGCGTACAAAACATTCTCCGCAGCCGAAAACCTTTCCGGATCGCGGCTGTATCAGCCGCCGAAGAAATCTCACGCGGAGACGCGGAGGCGCGGAGGAAGTACGCGAAGTTATTAATTGGTGAACGCTTGCGGCGGCAGCCTCCAAAAAACTCTTTCGCAGCAAAACCCGCCAGACCCGCTGGATCGCGGCTGTATCAGCCGCCGAAGAAATCTCACGCGAAGTTCGCAAAGTTTTAAAAAGCGGACGCAACGCGTTCAACTAGAACCGCGTAAGCGGTTCAATTTTAATAGCCGTGAGTTTTAACCCACGGAAAAATGAAAACGTCTAAAAATAATATCGAAGGCGTTCAATTAACGTTCGATGGTTTCTGAATCGCGGTCTTTTTGAGCTTGTTCCATCTTGAAAATCTCAGAACAACCAATGTAAAAAAAGATAGAAAAGAAAACAAAAGGAATTATTAAAACGAGAAACATTAGTAACCATGCAAGACCTGTTTCGTCAGTAGCCCCCCACCAAAAAAAGCCAACGCAAGAAATCAGTGATGATAAAAAACTAGAAATGAGAGAGGCTTCACCTAGGGCATGAAAGAAAACATCACGTTTATTTCTATCTTTTTTAATAAAGATTATAAAGTAAATGAAATAACAAAGCGATAGGAATTCAACTAAAAGAATAACACCCGACAAACAAGCAGCAATTTTAGATTAAGTTTCCATGGTTAATGTTGCGGAA
>JAZMZV010000155.1:0-15151 GCA_045586185.1 Thermoguttaceae bacterium
ATGAAAATGGCAAGGCCGTTCTCGACAGCGCCGGTAAGGAAGTTCATAACTACACGCCTTTGTGGTACATTGTCGGCTTGGCAACGGGTATTACAGTGTTGTTCATTAACATCTTTACCGTGTGGAGTTACGGTTCTTCCGCCAAAGGCGTTAAACTGTACGAACGATTCCTGCAATGTACAATCGCGCTGGTAATTATTTCCTTTGGAATTGTTGTTTGCTGTAACTTTACCAAGCTCAACTGGCTGGAAGTATTCCGCGGATTTACAGGATATTACGCCAAAGACGTATTATGTCCAAACGGTTCTTTTAACGCCCACAGTTTGACGATGGTTTTGGGTATGCTCGGCGCAGCGGTTGGAATCAACATGACGTTCCTGTACCCGTATTCTCAGCTTGCCAAAGGCTGGGGACCGGCTCACAAAACGCTGGCTAAATGGGACTTGGGAATGACGATGTTCCTTCCCTTTACGCTGGTAACGTCTTTGATTATTTTAGCCATGACCGTTGGCGGCGTTACTGTTGAACCGGACAAAGTTTCAACCATGCAGCCGTTGACGGCGTCGAAAGCCCTGGTTGACATTCTCGGTCCAACCGGACGCGTTATTTTTGACCTCGGTTTGTTCGGCATGACCTGCGGCGCCGTTTCGACTCACATGGTTGTTTGCGGGTTCACGATTTGCGAAATGTTTGGGTTGGAATACACCAAATGGCGATTCCGATTGTTCGCTCTGGTTCCGGCTGTCGGCATGTTCGGCGTTTTGGTCAACCTGCCGTTCTGGCTGCCGATTATGGCGTCTGCCGTCTGCCTCACCATGCTCCCGATTGCTTATCTGCTGTTCGTTATCATGAACAACAAACGCAGCTACATTGGCGACGCCGTTGGCAAGGGCTGGAAACGCTGGGTCTTTAACGCTATCCTGATTATCGCCCTTGGATTTACCGTAATTGCTTCATGCATCAAGATTAACAACGACGTTATCAAGAAGATTAAGGCTAAACTTGACAAACCTGCGGCAGCGGCGACCGACGCTGCTTCTGAACAAGCCGCTCCGGCAGCTGAAGAACCTGCTGCAACGGAAGAGACTCCGGCTGTTGAAGCGACTCCGATCGATGATGTTGGTCCGATTGAAGAAGCGGCTCCGATTGAAGAACCTGATCCGGAAGCTGTTCCTGAAGAACAATCTCCCGTTGAATAAAACTCCTGCTGAAGACGCCAACTAAATTCAAGCGTTTTCAGTAAACAAGTAATCAAGAGGAGCGAGCCTGGGCGTTCGCTCCTCTGCTTTTATAAATTGCAGGTCATATCAGGTTCAAACCGAATTTTCTCTCTTCCTCATAACCGTAATATTTTAACAGAAATATCCCGGATTCTTTTAAAAAATACTCAAAGTTTTTCCAATCGTTAAAAAAAGCTGACCTATAGTTATCTTGTCAAGAGCGATAGAATTATCGTTGAAACCGATTATTCTATCCGCAATAATTATATCATAAACCGACAGAACTAAAGGGATTCAGAGCTATGTCGTTTTTTTATATTCGCCCATATTTTTCGGTTGCTTCTGGCAATAACAATTGTCCGATTTCCATCTATAGCCGATTTCTCATCGCGCTGTTTGTGTTGGGAATTGGTTTGACGGCGTCTGTGTTAATCAAGGAATTTTCGCAAAATTATGCTGTCCCATCGCCATTGAGCTTTGACGAAGCAGCCGCTCCTGTCAAAGGAACGCTGGAATCGTTTCAGCGCGACTTTACGCTCAATTCGTCAACATTTGGTCGTTATCCCTCCCGAAACAACGGTCTGAATTCAGGACCTGTGCGTATTTCTGTTAACAGACTGCCAACGGGAAAACCAGATACGATGGAGAGAGATTATCCAGGCGCGTCGACGTTATCATGCAACATTCCAGAAACGCCGACGTTGTCAGGCGACGACGTGAAACCCTCTTTACCCGTCAATCCAGACAACATTTCTGAAGAAGAGTTTCTCCAACTTGGTTACAGAAGGCATATTACCGTCAATGGAGACTGCTTAAAGAAACTGGCAGAGCAATACCTTCATGACGCTAACAGATGGGAAGAGATTTACAAACTCAATAAAGATTCCCTTGCCAACCAAAACGTTGTTCCAATTGGAATCGTTTTGATTATTCCAGCTAAATGAGTTATCAGCTTCTGGCTATCAGCTCTTAGCCAGAAGCTTGCTATTCCTATGAATACTATCGTCCTTGCTCTTGACGGATTTCACACTGGTTTTACCGGATTCGGCGGCTGTACGTGGATAGAAACGCCGGAACTGGACGCGCTGGCGGCTCAAGGCGTTGTTTTTGACCGATTCTTTACCGACCGCTTGAAACTCTCGGCAATCTATGATATAATCTGGGGTGGGAAAGACCAGACGTTTGCTCAGCGGGTTGAACAGATGGGATTCAAGACCGCGCTGTTTTCCGATACGGAGGGCGTGTTGGAACATCGCGCATCCAACGGATTTCAGATAATCGAATCGTCGCTGGGCGAGGAAACAAGCCCGGAGTTGGCGCAAGAGCTGGAACAGACGCGGATTTTTGAAACGTTTGCGTCGCTGGCGGATTTGATTCAGGAACTGTCGAAATCGGACAAGCCGTTTTTCTGCTGGGCGCATATCGGGTCGATGGGGCGTCTTTGGGACGCGCCCGATTCGTACCGCAGTCAATACAGCGATGAAGGAGACTTGCCGCCGCTGGACAGCGCGATCGTTCCAGACGCTCTGCCGGTCAGCTTGGAACAGGACGCTGATAACGCTGCCAATCCGACTGTTACAATTCCGATACTGCAGTCCGCGGCGCGGAACGATTCCGACGAGCAAACGCCTGTTCCCGACGACGTCAAACTGCAATTGGCGCAGACGTACGCCGGGCAAGTGAACGTTTTGGACGACTGTCTTTCCCTGTTGACAACCGACCTGAAACAGACGGGGTTATGGGATAAAACGGCGCTGGCTCTGTTCTCGACCCGAGGAATTGGTCTGGGAGAACACGGCGAAGTCGGCATGAACTATCCGACGTTTCATACCGAGTTCGCCCGACTGACGGGGTTGATTCGCGCTCCGCAGCCGCTGTTCGGACCGAGGAGAACGCAAGCGCTTATCACGCCGGCGGACTGGTCATCTTTGCTGGAATCGCTGATGGCGAATCCAGAATCGTTCGCTTTTCCAGCCGGGCGTTCCCGACTGCTGTCAAAGGAAGACGACCGACGAGCCGTTCAAACCAGCGCATGGCGATACCTGTACGACTTCGGCGCTCCCCATGACGGTCAGTTGTACGTCATGCCGGACGATCGCTGGGAAGTCAACAATACGTCCAGCATTTGCGAAAACGTCATCGAAGAAATCCTTTCCGTTACGGAACAGTCTGAACTGTCGGAGCTTCTGACGAACGTATATCATTGACCTCCAAAAAGCGTCAAGTTCCTGAACATGCCTTCACATTTATCGCTGCCGATTGAAACCGTTCGCCCGATGGATCGAACAACTCTGGAACAGCTTCACAGGCTCGGGTTGGCGAAAGTTCAGGACGTTCTTTTTAATTTTCCCCGCGACTACGAAGACTTTACCAATCAGACGACAATCGACAAGCTGGTTGAGGATGCCATGCAAACGGTTGTCGGGACGCTGTCGATGATGTCCCGAAAAATGATTCGCGGCGGCAAGACGCTGGTTACCGGGTACGTTCAGGACTCCAGCGGTTATTTTCTGGAACTGATCTGGTTTAATCAGCCGTATCGATTAAACCAGTATCAGGACGGCTCTCGCGTTTGCGTGTCCGGCAAGCCGAAATGCAAGGGCGGGAAATGGTCGATTGCTCAGCCTGTTGTTTCTGTTCTGGACGACGATCAGGAGGAATCGCCGCGGGGGATTCTCCCGATGTACTCTTTGACGGCGGGGCTGACGCAATGG
The DNA here is from genome assembly GCA_045586185.1 of Thermoguttaceae bacterium. Lineage (GTDB taxonomy): Bacteria > Planctomycetota > Planctomycetia > Pirellulales > Thermoguttaceae > RUG11551. The sequence continues at coordinate 3,935 of JAZMZV010000155.1, forward strand.
CGGCTTCGCAAAATCCAGACGTACGTCGTCAATAATTTTACGGACGAACTGGAAGAGATTTTCAGCGACGATTATCTTTCGAGATGGAAAATTCTGCCGCTTCGCGATGCGGTTCAAAAGATTCATTTCCCGGAATCCATGAATGACGTTGACCAGGCGCGGCGTCGGTTTATCTTTCAGGAATTTCTCTTGTTACAATTGGCGCTGGGCGTGAAGCGTCGTCAAACAAAATGGATTACCACCGCTCCCGCAATGTCGACTGACCCGGCGATTGACTCTCGAATTCGGCGTCTGTTCCCGTACGATTTTACCCCCGGGCAGAACGAGGCTATCAAACAAATTCGAGACGACATGACGTCTACGCATCCGATGAACCGCCTGTTACAGGGAGACGTCGGGTGCGGCAAAACGACGGCGGCGGTTTACGCCATGCTTCTGGCGACCGCGTCCGGATACCAGTCCGTTTTGATGGCTCCCACAGAAGTCCTCGCCCGACAGCATTATCGAACTTTCTCCCGGTTGCTGGCGGACGCCAAAGTTCATCCGGAACTGCTTATCGGGGCGATGAAAGCGTCTGAAAAGCGCGACGCTCTGGAGAGAATTGCCAGCGGAAAATCCAGCATCATTATCGGCACGCAGGCGTTGATTCAGGACGGCGTCGCGTTCCATTCGCTGGGGCTTGTAATTATCGACGAACAGCATAAATTCGGGGTCAATCAGCGCGCCCGGCTTCGCGACGGCGGGGCGAGTCCGCATTATCTGGTCATGACGGCAACGCCCATTCCGCGAACTGTTACAATGTCGCTATTCGGCGACCTGGACGTAACGACAATCAAAGACCTGCCGCCGGGACGTCAAAAAATCAACACGTATCTCATTGGTGAGGACAAGCGCGCCGCCTGGTACGATTTCATGGCGCAAAAGATCGACCAGGGACGTCAGGCGTATATCGTCGTTCCGTATATAGAATCCTCTGAGGACGACGATTCGTATCAGCCGCAAAGCGACAGTCCCGAAATCGCCGACATTATGACCATGTACCAAAAGCTGATTCACAGCTCTTTGGGACGATTTCGCATCGGCGTCGTTCACGGCCGCATGACGACCGAGCAGAAAGAGGCGGCGATGCTCAATTTCCGAACCGGAGAGACGCAGATTCTGCTGTGTACGTCGGTGATTGAAGTCGGCGTCGACGTCCCCAACGCGACGCTGATGACAATCGAAAGCGCCCAACAGTTTGGGTTGTCACAGCTTCATCAGCTCAGAGGTCGAATCAGCCGCGGCAAACATCCGGGATTCTGTACGATTTTTTCTGATGTGGACGACCCGGCGACGATTGAACGTTTGCAGTCGTTTACCGCAACGACCGACGGCTTTGAACTGGCGGAAATCGACTTCCGGCTTCGCGGTCCCGGGAATCTCTTTGGCGCTCAGCAGCACGGCTTGCCGCCGTTCTATATGGCGGATCTCCATCGGGACAGAGACGTCTTAAACGAAACCCGCGTTGCCGCCGAGGATTTGCTCAAAGAAGACGAAGGGCTTTCCTCTGAAAAGAATCGCCCGTTACGCAATCGCATGCTGATTCGGTACGGAAAAGCGCTGGATATTTCTGACGTCGGATAGGGTCAGTTGTTCTTCATCTCGTCTCTCATCTGCTGTTCCGTCATGCGAATGGAGCGTTCAAACGTCCAGTATTGCCAGAAGTAGTCTATAACTCCCAAGACCAGCAGCGCGACCGCCAATCGCCAGAGCAAACCCCAAATCAGAGCGTTCATTTTATCTGCGCCTGCCGGGATTGGAGTCTGAGCCAAAGAGACTATGGATACAATTTGATCTCGACAGAACAGATAAAGCAGCGCCGCAATCACGCCGGTTTTGACAACAGACAGCCCCGTTCGCCAAAAATTTCTCACGCTGAAAATCTTTTTTAATCCTTCGATCGGATTGACGTTCTTTCCGCTGACAATTTCACGATCCGGAGCAAAGAGAAACCGTCGCTGAGCAAAATGCATTCCCAGCGCGCTGATAATTGTCAACGCCCAGAACGGAAGCGTCAGGAAGAACCAGCGACCTAATATCGCCCAGCAGCCCAAGCGCAGCGAATGAGCGTCCGGGGCTTGTAAATCAGACGGCTGAAACGTAAACGAAGAAACCAGCTGCTCTTTCAACGCGTTGTAAACTCCGGTTCCCGCAACGCTCAGAGCAATGAGCGCAAAAAGAAAAACCGCTGCGCTGACCAGGTCGGCGCTGTAGGCAAACTGACCCCGTCGCTGGGCTTCCAGCCGCTGTTTGGGCGTCGGTTCGTATTTGCGTTCTTCGGACATGCACAAAAAACGTTCTGCGCAGGTTGAGAGGATGCGCAGAACGGATTAAAAAGAAAAAACGGCGTTTCAGTTCAAAAAGACCAAAACGCCGTTGTAACAAATCAATTACTTTTTCTCGTCGTTGTTTTGGGTCATCTTGAACAGCTGCGCCAAATCGCCAAAGGAACGCATCGGTTCTTTGCCGGTTTTTTGCTTGTCTGTAAGATCCTTTTTCGGCTCAACCGGAGCTTTGGAAACGAATTCCCGCTGCTGACTGGTTCTGTCTCGGCGCGGACCGCGGTCCTGACGATCTGAGTCGCGGCGTTCCGGACGTCCTTCGCCGTCGCGTTTGCGATTTTTGAATTCTCGCTTTTCGCCGGCGTTTTCAGAATTGAGCGGATGGAATTCCCGTCGTTCCGAACGAGGCGCGCCTTCGCGCTTTTCGCCGCGCGGTTTTTTGAACGGACGCTTTTCCTGTTCGCCCTCGCCGGATTTCTCCGGCTTGCCTCGCTGAGAACCTCGCTGAGAAGCTGGAATTCTCGGCTTGGCGGGGTCGATCAACGTTAAGGATACGCGGTGATTTTCTTTATCGACGTTGACAACCCAGGCGTCTACAATGTCGCCGACGACAACGACTTCGCGCGGGTCGTGAATGTATTTGTCCGCCAGTTCGCTGACGTGAACCAAACCGCTGTCACGCATGCCGATGTCGATAAACGCGCCGAAATCGACGACGTTCAAAACGGAGCCTTTGAGCTTCATGCCCGGTTCCAGGTCTTCCAGTTCGAGAACCTTCTTTTTGAGAACCGGAGCGGTCATTTCTTCGCGCGGGTCTTTGCCCGGCTGAGCCAACTGAGCGATAATTTCTTTGACAGCCGCTTCGCCCAGCCCCAGTTCCTGAGACAAGGCAGAAACGTCTGCGGATTCAAGCGCCGATTTAATCTGTTCCAGTTTGGACGCGTCGAACAAATCGTTCGCGGTAAATCCAGCCTTGGACAGAATCGCCTTTGCGGCTTCGTAGCTTTCCGGATGAATCCAGGTTGCGTCGAGCGGTTCGTCCGACTTTTCGACTTTCAGGAACCCGGCGGCTTGAGCGTAAATCTGCTCTGTAATGCCTTGAACGTCCAACAGCTGACGTCGATTTTTGAACGGTCCGTTTTTGCGGCGATATTCGACGATCCGACCTGCCAGCAACGGGTTCAAACCGGAAACGTAACGCAGCAAAGAGGCGTTTGCCTGATTGAGGTTGACTCCAACTTTATTGACGCAATCCTCGACAACGTTTTCTAACGCCTGTTTGAGATTCTTCGTTTTGACGTCGTACTGATACGGACCGATTCCAATATTGGCGGGTTCAATTTTAACCAGTTCCGACAAGGGATTTAACAGACGCCGGCCGATAGAAATCGCGCCTCGCGCCGCCGCGTCCAGTTCGGGAAATTCTTCGCGGCCCAAAGCGCTGTTGGCGTAGACTCCGGATCCGGCTTCGTTAACGATAACATAAGAAACGTCTTTCATCGCTTCCTCTGAAGCAATCAGATTGGCGAAAAACTGTTCCGCTTCCCTGCAGACGTTTCCGTTGCCAATTGCCACAACGTTGATGCCGTTTCTTTTAACCATGTCAACGACAACCTGTTTGGCGTTTTCCATTTTGGATTTCTTTGCAACAATAAAGACCAAAGCGCGGTCAATGAAGTTGCCAAACTGATCCAAAGCCACGATTTTGCATCCGCTTTTGAACCACGGGTCAACCGCCAAAATGCGGGTTTTGCTGACAGGACGCTGAAGAAGAAGCGTCGACAGATTGCGGGCAAAGTTATCAACTGCGTGCGATTCTGCGCGCTCAGTCAGATCTTTGCGGGCTTCTCGTTCCAAAGACGTCATGACGCCTGTTACAGCGCTGTTGGCGCATTGAGAAAGAAACTCTGCAAATGGATGGTTTTCCGGAACCAAAAGCTGAAGAGCGGACTTTTGCGCCGTCTGTTCGTCGTAGGAGAGACTGACCTTCAAAACCTTGGCGCGTTCGCCCCGATTGAGAGTCAGAATTCTATACGGAGCAATTCGGCGAATATCTTCCGAGAACTTGAAGTAATCGGCGTACGCTTTTTGAAGCTTTTCTTCCTGAATAGCTTTTTTATCCAGCTTCTTTTTCTTGTTTGCTTCTTCCTGAAGAGCGTTCAGATCGCCGGCGGCGGCAACTTCTCGAGCGTGAAGCTCCGCTTTATGCTGACGCTTGACAGCTTTCTTGCTGACAACGACCTGATCTTTGTCTGCCAGCGCGCCTTGCGCCAGAGCAAAGGCAACGTCAATTTCAGCCGCGTCTGAATCTTCCGGCGAGACGCTTTGAGACGGTTGAGCGCTTTCCTCTGCCGGGCTTTCTTCTTCGGGCGTTTCGACTGCCGGCTCGGAAGGATCGACTGCGTCAGATTCGGAAACCGGTTGTTCCTGTTCGGCTTTTTGGTCTGTTTCAATTGAGACGTTTTCAGTAGCGGTGGAAACGACTTTGCCCGTTTTTTGGAGAATGTCGCGCAGAGACTGACGCAGTTCGATGTTTTCGCTGAACTGCTGAGCCAGAATCGCCTTTGCGCCGTCGAGAGCGTCTTGAACAGAGGCAACGCCTTTTTCTTCGGAAACGTACGCAGCCGCCATTTGTTCCAAATCGCCCGCCTGCGACGCTGAAAGAATCGCGTCTGCCAGCGGTTTGAGTCCCTTTTCGAGAGCTTCAGCAACGGCAACCGGCTTTTTGCCGCTGTAAGGCAGGAAAAGATCTTCCAGACGTTTGCTCGTTGCCGCAGAGTTGATTTTCTCTTTGAGCTGATCTGTCAGCTCGCCCTGAGATTCAATCGTGCGAAGAACGGATTTTTTGCGTTCGTCGAGCTGCACGAGTTTCGCAAGCCGCTGCTGAATCTTTCGAAGTTGAGCGACGTCTAAACCGTCAGTTTGATCTTTACGATAACGAGCAATAAAAGGAACCGTAAACCCTTGGTCAAGCAGTTCGGCAGCAGCCTGAAATTGACGCAGAGGAATACCCAAAGAACGCGCTTCATGACGCAAATTAAAGTCAGCCAAGTCAGCCATGTAATTCTATCCAGCGCCGCCTTTGCGGCGCAACTCCTTATTGTGATTAAAAGGAATAAAATGATTTCGCGATATTATCCACTATATCGCATACTACTTTATTATTATAGTTATAACAATTTTATAAGATAGAACAAGGGGGGCGATAAAAGATTTGACAATTAATTATTAGGGGAAATCTGATTTTTAAGGGAACTCACTATTTCTTCTCTGTGAAAGAATTATTTCGAGTAAGCCTGCAGAGAGGATTCTTTGAAAAGCGAATCTTCTCTAAAAATCGAAATCAACGCTCTGGATTTTTAATCTGGATGTGGTATAATGCAGGGGTCAGGGAATAGGGAGTAGGGAGTAGTTTTTAAATTCGCCGCAGACGAATTACTATTCCCTATTCCCCATTCCCTACTCCCTAACTATGGATACCAACCTGTTCTATAACGATTCCGACCCGTGGCTGGCGGACGACGTCAGTCAGAAAACGACTGCTGAGATTGTATTCTCTCAGCCGCCGTTCGGTCCGTATACGTACCTTGTGCCGGACGGGCTGCTGGACGTCGTCGAGCCGGGAATGAGGGTTAAGGTTCCGCTGGGGCGAAACCGGTCGGTCGTCGGCTGGGTTGTGTCGATGGCGTTCGCCAAAGAAGGCGACCCGGTAACGGCAAAGCTCAAGCCGATTACCGCTTTGGTGGACGATGCCCCGCTATTGGACAAGCAGCTGCTCAATCTGACGAAATGGATTGGCGAGTACTATCTGTGTCCGTGGGGTCAGGCTCTGGAAACGTCCGTGCCAGCCGGGGTAAAATATCAGGCGGGAACGAAGCTGACGCTGTTCATTCAGCCAACGGAAAAGGGGCTTTTGGAACTCAAAGAGCGTCCGGACGCCATTCCCAAAGCGCAGTTGAGAGCGCTGCAAACCGCCGCGGAAGCGGAATCGCCGCTGACGCTGGGCGACATCGCGTCTCGCGCCAAATGCTCGTTCGGTCCAATTAACGAGCTGCGGTCGAAGGGGCTGTTGGTCGGATACAAAAAGCGAGTCGCGCCGCCGGTTGAGCCGCCCATCCCGCCCGTTCTGGACGAGAATCTGGAACTCAACCTGCAGCAGAAATCGGCGTTGAATGCGATAATTCGCGCAATTCACGCCGGCGTGCCGCAAACGATTCTGCTCAACGGCGTAACCGGTTCCGGGAAAACGGAAGTCTATATTCGCGCCATTGCCGAAACGCTCCGCTTTGGGCGTCAGGCGATTGTTCTCGTACCGGAAATCAGCCTTACGCCGCAGACGTCCAAACGGTTTAAAAGCCGATTCCCCCGCGTTGCCGTGCTGCACAGCCATCTGACGGACGTCGAACGCAACCAGGAATGGACGAAAATCGCCAAAGGACAAATTGACGTCGTCGTGGGGGCGCGCAGCGCTATTTTCGCCCCGCTGCGGCATTTGGGGCTGATTATTATCGACGAAGAGCACGAAAACACGTTCAAGCAGGAAACCGCCCCGCGATACCACGCCCGGGAAGTGGCGCAGCAGCGCGCCCGACAGCTTAACATCCCGCTTATTCTGGGCACGGCAACGCCGTCGCTGGAATCGTGGCAGCGGGTTCAGACCGGGGAATATCAGCTCATCGCCATGCCGAAACGCGTCAATAACCGCCCGCTGCCGCAGGTGGACGTGGTCAACATGTGCGACCAGTTCGTTTCCCGTCAGCAAAAGGGGATTGTTACACGAAAACTGCATATCGCCATTTCCGAAGCGCTGAAAGGGAACCATCAGGCGATTCTTCTGCTCAACCGGCGCGGGTTCAATACGCAGATCCAATGCCCGGCGTGCGGGGAAGCGCTCAAATGTCCGTCCTGTGACATCGCGCTGACGTATCACAAAACGGACTCTATCGCCATCTGCCATTACTGCGATTACCAGCAGACCGTTCCCAACGTCTGCCCCAAATGCGGAACGCCGGGGTTGAAATACTACGGGTTTGGAACGCAGCGGCTGGAATCGGAAATTCACAGCCGGTTCCCCGACGCCCGCGTTTTCCGCATGGATACAGACTCCATGCACGGAACCGGGGCGCACGAACAGGCGCTCAGCGCGTTTCGCCGCGGCGAGATCGACATTCTGCTCGGAACGCAGATGATTGCCAAAGGACTCGATTTTCCCAACGTTACCGTCGTGGGCGTGATTAACGCTGACACGTCTTTACATCTGCCGGACTTCCGCGCTGGCGAGAAGACGTTCCAGCTCATTACTCAGGTCGCAGGCAGAACCGGCCGCGGCGAGCTGGGCGGACAAGTTATCGTTCAGACGTATCAGCCGGACAACCCTGCTATTGTCGCAGCGTCAAGACAAAACTTTCTCGAATTCGCTGACGGGGAACTGCCTCAGCGGGCGGCTTTAGACTACCCGCCGTATACGAACATGGCGCGAATCATTCTCCGCAGCCAAAACGAAGAACAGGCTCAGCAGGAATCCCGCCGACTACGCGAATGGCTCAACGCCGCGTTTGGCGGCGAGGCGCCGCTCCCAGACCGCGCTGCCGCGCGCTTGCCAAAAAACGCTCCCGTTGGTCGCTTGCCTTCCAAACCACTCACTTTGTTTGATACGATAGACGAACCTGAACCGGCTCCTGCGCCGACGCCCGTCATGCCCGCCGCACTCCCGCCGGAACTGAAACGTCTGAAAATTCTCGGTCCTGCTCCCGCGCCGATCTATAAACTCCGGGACTTTTTCCGATTCCATATTCAGATTCATTTTCCTGATCGTTCTCGATTGCAGGACGTTCTCCGCCGCGCTCAAGAGGAATTCAAAACGCCCGACGACGTCCAGTGGGTTATCGACATGGACCCGATTAGCATGCTATAGGGAAGCCGGTTGATTGGAAGGCGGTAATGTAGTGAGCGTTAGCGAACGAAATTACGCTTTCGCCGTCAGGCGAACCAACCGTTAGAAGGCGAGACGTCCGCGAACCGGGTTCATCCGACTGCAAACACAGGACAAAGCGTAACTACGCTCCCGTTGGTCGCTCCGTTACCGCCTTTCATTTTCTCGCAACTCGCAACTAGAAACTGCTCTTCCCTAATTCTGAAAATATTGCTATAGTCCCCCTGTATATTTATAGCGGTACACTCAAACCGCGCTTTGCTAACCTTTAACCGTATTGTATAAACCATGAAACAATCGCGAAGATTTGGCATTTTTTGTATTGTCGCCGCAGCTGCGATGAGCGCGTCGCTGGCGCTGGCGGATTTTAGCCTTTTTGGAAACAAACCCGCCGCTAACCCGCAGGCGAGTCTCGATCTCACCGCCAAAGAAGGTCCGTGGCTCATTACGGCGTTTGTCTTTACTGGAACGGACGCTCAAAGCTACGCCAATAAACTGTGCCTGGAACTGCGCCGCGATTTCAGACTTCCCGCTTACGTGTTCCATAAGGAAATTCGACAGGCCAACGAAGTTCAGGGACGCAGTATTATCACTGGACACGGCAACGTCAAGTCGATGAAGCACATGAAAGACCCGAACGTCAACAGCTACATCGTTTTTGTCGGGAATTTTCCGTCGATTGAAGACGCGAACGCTCAGAATACTCTCAAAAGAGTTCGTCAGCTCAAACCGAAAACGCTTCAGTATCACGGCGATTTCGATTTGGAAAATCCCCTGGCGGAAGATTTCGCCGCTCATGGCCTGTCTAACGGACATGGTCCGATGGGTCGTGCGTTCCTGACGAAAAACCCGCTCATGACTCAGCAGGAAATGGCAAGCGCTTCGGCTAATTATCTTGACCCCAAAGTCGTTGGATTTAACAAAAACGTCAAGTATTCGCTGCTCGACTGTCCCGGTAAATACTCGGTTCAGATTGCCACTTTCCGCGGATTTAGAACGATTAACCAGAACGAAATCGAAAAGATTCGCAAGACGGGCGAAGTCAACGCTAAAAACACGATGACGCTGGCGGAGGCGGACGAGGCGGCGGCGAAACTGACAGCGTCGCTGAGAAAGCGCGGCATCGAAGCCTACTGTTTCCGCGATCATTACGCCAGCATCGTTACTATTGGCAGTTTTAACGATATTTCTATCGTCAACCCGCAAACCGGACAGACGGAAGCCATTCCGGAAATCCAGCGCATGTACAAAGAATACGGCGCCACTCAAGACCCGACCAAAGGCAACGGACCGGAATCCGTCCGTCTGAAAGTCATCGACGGCATTCCGCTCGACCCCGCCCCGATGATTATCAACGTCCCGCGCGCGCCGAAAAATGCCAGAAGCGCCGGTCTGCCGAACTTCTGGGGTAGATAAACGAAAAGATAATTTAGAATCAGCGAAGCGGGAAGCGGAAAATCCGCCTGTGACGGATGGACGGCTTCTCGCTGACGTTTTCTTGAGTAAAGGAACAAGAACAAACCCCATGTCCGACAGGTTATCGCGAATCCGGCTGTTGATGGGCGACGAATGTTTGAGTCGTCTGCAGAACTCGAGCGTTCTGGTAATTGGCTTGGGCGCGGTGGGGTCGTATACGGTTGAGGCGCTGGCGCGAAGCGGAGTAGGGCGTCTGGCTCTGGTCGACTTCGATCTGATTAACGAAACCAACATCAATCGTCAGCTCTACGCTTTGACGTCAACGGTCGGGCAGTTCAAACACGACGTTGCCGCCCGGCGCGTCAAAGACATCAACCCGGACTGCCGCGTCAGTTCCAGGCGTCTGTTTGTAGACGAAAACAATATTCGGGATCTGCTGGCGGAAGAAAAATGGGACTTCGTCATGGACGCCATCGACGCCGTCGGACCGAAAGTCCAGCTCATTAAAGCGTTAGCGGAATCGGGTATTCCGTTTCTTTCCAGCATGGGCGCAGCCTGCCGAACAGATCCAACCAGAATTAAAATAGGAATATTGAGCAAAATACGCACATGTCCCCTGGCTGCCGCAGTCAGAAAAAGACTAAAAAAAGAAAAAATTTCTCTGCCTATCCCCTGTATCTATAGTGAAGAATCTGCTATAATAAACCAACAATTGATTGAGGAGTCTTTGCCGGCGATTCATCCCGCTGACATTCCGTCTTCGGTAGACGACAGTCAGGCAAAGCAAATGCAGCCCGAACTTGCGTCGGCTCAATGGGTCAACGGCGAGTATCAGCGCGGGCGCGCCCGACGTCCGCTGGGGAGTCTTCCAACTCTTACCGGCATCTTCGGACTGACAGCCGCCAACGAGATCATACTGCGTTTGTCTGGATTTGCTCCGGAACGTCGTTGAGGTTTATTGCGTTTTTCGTAGAAACCTTCTGCAGGAATTGAGCGAATAATCCCGCTAACAATCAGACTCTGAAAATCAAGCGTCAAAATAGCAATGGCGTTACGCCGTAACGATTCATAATTTATTTTTTCACCTAAGGAGAAATTGAAATGAAAAGAATTTTGAGCTTGACTTTGGGTTTTGCCGCCTTGAGTTTGATTGGCTGCCCGCCGCCAGCTACACAGCCAACGTCTACCGGAACAGCAACAACTGCGCCCTCGACTGAAGCTGTTGTTGAAGAAATCATTGAAGAAACCGTTATCGAAGAAGCCGTAGTCGTCCCGGAAGAAACGGCTCCAGCTGAAGAAACTCCGGCTGCAGAAGAAGCTCCCGCTGCTCCGGCTGAAGAAGCTCCGGCTGTCGAAGAACCCGCCGCCCCGGCTGAAGAAGCCCCGGCTGTTGAAGAACCCGCCGCTCCGGCTGAAGAAGCCCCGGCTGTCGAAGAAGCTCCCGCCGCTCCTGCTGAAGAAGACCCGGCTGTCGAAGAAGCCGCCCCGGCTGCCGAAGAAGCCGCTCCCGCCGAAGAAGCTGCTGCCGATCGCGCTAATCCCCCGCAG
>JAZMZV010000156.1:0-20891 GCA_045586185.1 Thermoguttaceae bacterium
TTCCGTTTTTTTTCATCAAAATATCCTTTTTTTGAAAACAAACAAAATTAAAAAATTCAGTATAATTAAATTATAAAATTTGTCATCGGGCGGGGACTTTTCGCTTGCACTTAAGTGGGGACTTTCCGCTTGCACTTGACCAGTATGTGCAAAGAAATGTTTTTTTAGCTGGTTATCTGAAATAATCTGCACAGCTAAAAAAATAAGGTTCAACCTTATCAAAAAACACGAAATATCAATGTCCCTTTTTTAGCAGCGTTTGACGATGTTCAATTTTATCTATTGATACAGTCTGTCATGAACAATCTTCCAAAACTGTGATTTGGATTGAGTGTAAAAATTGCAGAATAAATCTATATGTAAAAATAAAATCAAATAAAAAACCGGCGCAACAGACATCATCAAACGTGCATGTTCAGAGTTAGAACCCCAAAATACTCCAAAAAGAGAGGAGTAAAAGAAAAACCAACACCCCAATCGCAGCCATGGAAACACTTTTGCCTTAAAAGCCGTGACAATCAATAAAATAAAATCCAGAGCGCCAATTGAATAATACAATAAAAAAGATGGGTATTGACGATACCAAAACATTCTTTTTACCGTCAAAACAAAAAAACTCGCAAAGTTCTTTTTAATTGATTTTGAAACATAGTCTTGCATTCGTTTTAATCCGAATTTGGATTTCAATTCAGATCTTAATCTGCATTTATTGATATCGTTATCTGATAGATATTCAGAATTTTTAAAAGCTTCATTGATTTCCGGATCGCAGCCATTTTCGTACAGCCCCCAAAAAGCAAATAATGCAATTCCGTTTCCTGTTCCCACGCGTGTAATTGTTGCAGCTCCATAGTTTTTTTCATTGAGTTTGCAATAGCCGAGTAAAAGCAATGACGACATTAAAACAGCGGCAAGCCCCCAGATGCATTGTATTCGTTCTTTTGGCAGCACAACACATCTCAATAATAAAAAAGCAAACAATAAAGGATATAAAATTAAAAACGCTGGACGCACCATAACCATTATTAAAACCAGACCGCCTAGAATAACAGCTAAAAAAGAATGCGGGGTCGTTACATAATGAATCATTAAAGAGGTAAAAATCAAAGTTAATGATATCGAAACCGGTTCTGTCATAATCCATAATTGAAAATGAACGAAAAACAAGGCTATAAACAGAACCATGAGCGAATGTATCCATTTATTGCTTATCAATTTTTGACTTGCATAATAAAAAACAGCCAACGCCGCCAAGTATAAGAGCAATTGCATTTTTATAAGGACGCTTACAGCCCTGAAACCGGATACTACATGAGCCGGATATACCATAAAACCATGAAGAGAAATAGCAGTTAACGCTTCCCCCTTTTGCAAAGAATAAATTGTTTCCGGTCCATACCCATGTTCCAACTCCAATGTTTCGCCAGCGATTCTTTCCGCAATTTTAATAAAATAAGGATAGCCAGGAGTTCGGCGGATATCGGTTTCTCCTTTGAAAATATTATGATAGAAATTCGTATATCCCGGAGAATCCCCTGATGCCCAATACGGTTCATCGTATGTAGAAAAAACAAGGATTGTAATGAGTAAAATCCACGCAAGGGGTGAAAAAAGAATTTTTACAAAAGAACTGTACAAATTATTACTTATTCGAGACAAGTATTGGGCTTTTAATTCGTCTACATAACTGATTACAACACTCTTTTCAGTCTCATTTACCGAATTCATGTTCAACCCCTAAACTCTTGTTTAGCTTGAAGGAATAAAAAACATTCCTTAATTTAATTATATAAGTTTTTTAATTATAACCCTCATTGTGAAATCGTCAACCCCCTCTTGACAAATAACCTTATATATTATACTAGAATATTTAAAAAAGGAATATTCTTATGAAACATTATGACGTTATTGTTATTGGAGCTGGTCCTGCCGGTTTAACTGCCGCTTACGAGCTTTTAACTAAAACGAACCTGCGACCGCTAATTCTGGAAGCAACCCCATATATCGGCGGGCTGTCGCGGTCATATACTCATAATGGGAACATAATGGATGCTGGATGCCATCGTTTCTTTTCCAAAAGCGATGCGGTTATGAATCTATGGACTCAGATTTTGCCGCTTCAAGGCGCACCCTCCCGAGACGACGTTTTGCTCAACCGGGATTCTACCTTGACCCCGGGCGGTCCTGATCCGGAAACCGAAGACAAGTGTTTGCTGGTTCGACCGCGAATTACCCGCATTATGTACCTTCGGAAATTTTTCGATTATCCCATTTCCATGAAACTTCAAACGTTTCTTAACATGGGATTGTTCCGGACGATTTACGCGGGCTTCGGATACCTGTTTAGCGTTGTTTTTAAGCGGAAAGAAGTATCGCTCAAAGACTTCATGATTAATCGCTTTGGCGTTCCGCTGTATAAGATGTTCTTTGAAGACTACACAACTAAAGTCTGGGGACGAAATCCAAAAGACATCTCAGCCGCATGGGGCAAACAGCGAATCAAGGGAATTTCGTTAACCAAAGCTCTTTGGACTGCTCTAACCAAAATGTTTGGCGTCAAAACGAGCTCGAAAAAGCAGGAAACGTCTCTCATTGAACAGTTTGTCTATCCTAAATTGGGAACAGGACAAATGTGGGAATCGATGCTGGAAAAGTGTTCTCAACTTGCCAAAGAAAAGTTTGGTTCTGATTATGAAATCTGCCTTCAAAACGCCAAGGTAACGTCTATCAACGTCAAAGACGGCAAAATTGAATCGGTTACCATCAATGGCGATTCCAATCCTCAAGCGTTCAGGACGGTTTACCTCATGTCTTCCATGCCTATTAAAGACCTGGTAAACGACATTTCCGGTATGGAAGTTCCCGATGATATTGCGGATATTGCCCAACATTTGCCATATCGCAACTTTATTTCCGTAGGCGTGTTGGCAAAGAATCTGAATCTGCCCAATACAACCAATGTCAATACGATTCAGAACATTCCGCCAGATAACTGGCTTTATATTCAGGAACGCGACGTTAAAATCGGTCGTCTGACGATTTTTAACAATTGGTCGCCGTACATGATTAAGGATTTTGAGCATACAGTCTGGATTGAAGCCGAGTATTTTTGTGACGAATCCGATTGGATGTGGAACGCTTCAGACAGTGAATTTATTCCGTTTGTCATTGACGAACTGGTTAAAATCAACGTTCTGTCCAAAGAAAACGTTTTGGATTCAGTCCGCTTGAAATCTCCCAAGGCGTATCCAGCATATTTTGATTCGTACGAACATTTCGACCAGCTTCGCGATTTCCTGGATACGATTCCCAACCTGTACTGCATTGGCAGAAACGGTCAGCACCGTTACAACAACATGGATCATTCCATGCTCTGCGCCATGGAAGCCGTCAATCTGATCATACAAGGCAAAACGGATAAATCCACATTGTGGAATGTCAATGCAGAACAGGAATATCACGAAACGAAAGAACGTCATCAGTAATTGTGATAGGGAACTCTCAATAATGCAAATGTTGCCCTTAATCAATTATTGGTTCAATTCAAACAAAAAATAGTCAAGTGCAATCATATCAATCTGCTATTATTCTTTCCACATCATTCTTTTTTCGATTGCACTTGCCCTAAAACTGTTTTCGTTTATTATTTGTTCAAAAATGGCGACAGCAGCGTGGATACCTTGACGTTTTGGCAGACGTCAGCGCCGAGATTGATTTTCAAAAAACGGACGTTTCCTGTGTTATAAGGAATAGTATAAATAGATCCACTCAGAGCTAATGATAAGGAACCCAAATGGGCATTCTCTCGAAAGCGAAACAAAAATGTAACTAAACGAATTTGTGTAACTCTTCCCGACGTCTGCGGCGCATGCGGCGATCATTTCATTCCATGCGGCGCCATGATCGAATGGTTCGCCGCCAGATATGTTTGGGAAACGATTAATCGAGCCGTTATGACGTCGACAATAGTAAATTTCAGAGAATAAATCAAAATAGTCCATCGTTGCCCTTCTGGTTTTGGAATTGCTTAGTCATGACGTTTCCATTTATGTATAAAGCGTGGATGATAAATAATCGTTTGAATTATCATCAAACGGTAAAAATGACGTTTAAGGTCTATTAACGGTTAGATGTTTTTCTTGCAAATTTAATGATAAAAGATTATGGAAACCTTTGAATGTTTTTAAATATGTGGTATAATATATTATTATGAACGAGAATATACCCATTTCTGTCGTAATGTCTGTATATAATGGCGAGCGATATTTGGCGCTGGCGATTGAATCTATTTTAAAACAGACGTTCACAGACTTTGAATTTATTATCGTTGACGATGGGTCGACAGATCGTTCTTTAAAAATTATTCGTAAATACGAGAAGAAAGATTCTCGTATTCGCGTTCTGATTCAGGAAAATCAGGGGTTAGCGGCGGCGTTAAACAACGGCGCCGCCTTGGCGCGCGGAAAATATATCGCTCGCATGGACGACGACGATATTTCTTTGCCCCAGCGATTAGCGCTTCAATACGAATTTATGGAATCCCATCCGGAAGTTTCGGCGTCTGGAGGATCTGTAATCCTGATTAACAAATGGGGAGATGAATACAATCAGTGGACGCCTGAAATTGACCCGTCCAAAATTGACGACAACCATATTAAATCTGGAGCGACCTCGTTGTTTCATCCTTCGACTATTATAAGAAAAACGTCTTTGGCAGAAGTTAATTGGTATTCAACCGATTTAAGGTACGCTCAGGATTTGGATTTATGGTTAAAGCTTGGAGAACGGGGAATCCTGACCAATTTGCCGGACGCATTAATAAAATATCGCTTTCACAATAATATTGCAACATGCCGTCATCAGCAGGAACAAAATGATTGCGCGCTCCTGGCTGTTACAAGAGCCAGACAACGGCGTGGAATAACAGACGCTTCTCCCATATCAGTTTCCAAAGTCGTTGTGCCGGACATTAAAACAATATTGCAAGACACCGTCAAATATCAATTGGGTTTAAGACATTATTATAAAGCGTTTACTTACTCGGTATTGTTGTTTGTAAAAGCGCCGGCGTCTTTTACTAGCGATTGGCTGGCAAAGCGGCTGGCTCCCAATTCGCCCTGGCTTCTGCATACGTTGGAAACAATAGATTGGCAGCGTCAACAGATTAAGATTCTTCAAGAACAATTAGAAAAATCTAAAAATGAGTAATCCGAAAATTTCCGTAATCATACCGGTTTATAATGTAGAGCAGTACTTGCGAGAGTGCCTGGAAAGCGTTGTCAATCAGTCGTTTCGCGATCTGGAAATAATCTGCGTTAACGACGGTTCAACTGATGGAAGCCCGGCAATTCTGGAAGAGTATGCCGCTAAAGACAATCGGTTTCGGATTGTTGCCAAAGAGAACGGGGGCGCCGCTGACGCCAGAAACGCCGGGCTGTCGATAGCGTCCGGCGATTATATTCTGTTTGTGGATTCTGACGACTATTTAGATTTAAATGCATGCCAAATACTGTATTCCAAAGCCGTTGAAAGCAATTCTGACATGGTAATGTTTTTATTGCAGTGCTTTGGCGTTCATGACCACAGCACTTCGGAAGAAACAGGTTATTTCCCGTCTGAATTGACCGACAATTTTGAAAAGATTCAATATGAATTTAATAACTGGCAGGCGGCATGTTCTAATTTGTTTTGCAGACGTTTTATTGAACGTAATAACATACGTTTTCATAATGAAGTGTTCTTTGAGGACGTTCCGTTTGTTGCACAAACATCGTTGCTTGCAAACAAGATTGCGATAGTTCCCAGCGCATTATATTACTATCGTCAAAGAGACGATTCAAAAATGAGTCGTAAACAACAACTCAATCACTTAAATCGTCCTCAATGTTTTCAGGTAATGTTTGAGGATGTCTTGCCTTTAGCTCCTGAAGACAGTGTGTTGTTATATCTTTTTAAATATAAATATAGAATTTTGTATGATACGTATTATAAAATAATTGATAAAAGTCTTCGTCCTGAGTTGGGAAACCGTATAAAACAGAATGTATCAGACTTTGAACGTGAGTTTATGACATCCAACAGAAAATCGTTTGATATAAAATTGTTTTCATTTTTTGCGAAGTTCTCAGGTTTAAAGCTGCTCAGATGGATATCCTTTTTCAAAAACTCAAAAGCCGGTTTTTTCGATTGGTTGGTTAAACGAATAGTTCCATATTCTCCGTGGCTTCAGCATTCGTTGGAATTAGTGGACAATCAGCGAGGCGTTATTAAAAAGCTTCGAGAACAATTATACAATCAAAAATGATAAACAACATAACGCCTAAAGTATCGGTTATCATACCGGTATATAATGTTGAAAAATACCTGCGACAGTGTCTGGATTCCGTTGTTTCCCAGACGATGCATGATATTGAAATTATCTGCGTCAACGACGGTTCAACGGATTCTTCCGGTCGCATTTTGGAAGAGTATTCATTAAAAGACAATCGTATTGTCGTTATTAACCAGGAAAACGCCGGACAATCAACGGCACGGAATAAAGGACTAAAAATCGCAGCAGGGGAGTATATCGCTTTTCTGGATTCAGACGACTATATGGAACCGGATCTGTGTGAACTTGCATATAATAAAGCGAAGCAGACCGGCGCTGATATTGCCATGTATTTCTTTGACACTTTTGGAGAAGATTACATGAATGTATCCGCTATCGATAATATTCCAGACGATGAAATTGTTATTCGTGACAGAAAAATCGACGCTGTAAACGATAACAACAATGTTATATGGAATATGCTGTATAACCGTTTGTTTTTAGAAAAGCACGACATCCTCTTTTTGGAGAATGTCATCTTTGAAGACGTTCATTTTTCAATCAAATGCGCCTGCCTGTGCAATAAAATTTCTGTTTTGCGGAAACGTTTAGTGCACTATCGGATTGGATGCGGTTACTCGACGGATATAAAACAATCCTATAAACGGATGCAAAGGGTTGAATTGTATCGTCATATGATTGACGATCTTCGGAAGATTGACTCTTCGCCCGATTTTCTTGTTAAACTGTATCAGAAAAAATGGGATAGCCTGTATGCAACGTATTATTACGGGATCCCACGCAATTTGCGTAAAAAGATGTTGAAATCTATCGTGGACAACATGACGGAAGAAGAATACTCGTTGCTGCAAAATAATAACGTTAAACTGAATTCCGGCGTTCGCAATTTTTATTTGAGTTTATACGGTTCGTTTTTCAATCGAGTTCGATTCAAATGCAAGTATATCAAGGGAATGATTGCAAATTGGTTTGCCAAAAGATTGTTTCCTCATTCGCCATGGCTACAGGAATTTGGCGAACGTGAGGAAGAATATAAGAAAAGATATGAAGAATTATGTCAAAGCAGGCATGAATAGAAATTATTCTTTGTTGTTAAACGTTCAAACTATATAACAAAAAAGCGGGGCTATGCCCCGCTGATTCTGATTATTTATGTATTCTATCCGAGCCATTCTGTATGGTCAACGTCGGACTTGAACTGGTCGGTAACGACTTCGATGTTTGTGTCTGCGCCGTCGGGACCGACGAACTTCATGATCTTGGACGGGCATTTTTCCGCCGCTTCCATCATGGCGTTAATATGGTATGAGTTGTAGTTGATAACCGGCAAACCGTTGTCGAACTGGAAGTCTTCCGCGTCGCGGCGAACGCAGCCGGAACAGCCGATACATCCGGTTTTACAAACCGCTTTAACTTCCGGCCCGACGTCGTGGTTGGAACACGCGATAACCAGCATGCGCCCGTTTTTGAATGGAACCATACTGATAATGTGACGCGGACAGGCGGCTTCGCAGGCGCGGCAGCCGCGGCATTTGTCGTAATCGATATGAGACATTCCGTTGACAATCTGAATCGCCCCGTACTTGCAGGCGCGCATGCAGTCTCCATAGCCTAAGCATCCGTAAGCGCAGCCCTGAACGCCGGAAACGAGGTTGGCGGCGGCGCAGGTCTTTTCTCCAACGTAGTTTTGAATCTGAAGCTTTGTATCGCAGTCTCCGGAACAGTGGACGACGGCTCGCTGAGGAACGACGTCTCCTGCTTCAACGCCCATAATTTGAGCGATTTGAGTAACTTGAGCGGCTCCGCATTGCGTGCATTGGTTGGCGGAACCGTTGCCTTGTGCAAGGTTCTTTGCCAGGTCGGCACAGCCGGCGTATCCGCACGCGCCGCAGTTGGCGCCGGGAAGAATCGAAAGAATCTTTTCCTCTTTCGGGTCAACTTCAACCGCGAAGGCGACGTTTGCCCAGCCTAAAATCCAGCTCAATACGATTGCCAGCGTCAGCAGGACGATAACGGAAATGATAATTACGTATACAGTAGTCATGGCGAAATGCCCTTTATTCAAGTTTGATATGTTATAAGTCTGTTACAGCCCCAGCCATTTGGAAAGCCCCGCGTTGACGCCGGAGAATCCCATAAACGCCATCGCCAGAATGCACGCTGTCAGCAGCGCAATTCCAACTCCGCGGAACGGTTTGGGAATGTCGTTGAGTTCCAGTTCCTCGCGAATTCCTGCCATAATGGTAATGGCAATCGTGAATCCCAAGCCGCCGCCGACCGAGTAAACCATTGCTTCCGTCAAACCCCAAAGGTTGGCGGGATCCTGCAAACGCTTCATGATTTCCAAACAGGCAAACAGAATCGCGCAGTTGGTTGTAATCAAAGGCAGGAAGACGCCGAACGCCTTGTAAAGCGGCGGGAAGAACTTTTTAACGTACATTTCGACAAACTGCACCGAGGCGGCAATGACGAAAATGTATACCAGATAGCTCAAAATCGACAGGTTCGGCGCTACGCCTTCTACGCCAAAGGCGTTGAAAAGCCAGACCGTTCCCGGGGCGTCAGGACGAAGAATGTAGTACGTGAACGTCCAGGACAGGAACCCGGCAATCGTCATGACGAATGTAACAGCCAAGCCCATGCCGAACGCGGACGACAGCTTTTTCGATACGCCCAAAAAAGGACATATCCCAACGAAATTGATTAATACAAAGTTGTTGATTACCGCGGCGGTAAGGAACAGCAAAAGCAATGAAAGGAACGTTTCCATAGTATTTTATATGTTAAAGGCGCCAGTCGCCAACGACGACTGGGAAATTCAGTTTTCCTGTTTTTTGGAACCAATCCAGTTGAAAAACGCCATCAGGCAGCCGAGGGTTAAAAACGCGCCCGGCGGCAGAATCATGATTCCGCAGTTGACCCAGAAATTCTCTGACAGAACCGTGTATCCCATCAGCGTGCCAGAACCGAACAGTTCACGAACGACCGCGATGGAACACAGACCCAGCAGGAACCCGAGTCCTTGTCCGAAGCCGTCTGCAATAGCGGGAACCAAAGACTGTTTCGACGCGCAGACTTCGCACCGGGAAATGATAATGCAGTTGACGATAATCAGCGGGATGTACGGACCCAGCTGAGCGCTCATTTCCGGCATAAACGCCTGGAGAAAATAGTCTGCAATCGTAACGAAAGTGGCGATTGTCAACGTGAAAACAAGGATTCTCAAGTGCGGTTTAATGATTTTTCTCAGCAGAGAAACCATGATGTTGGCGCAGACGAGAACAAACGTCGTTGCCGCCGCCATCGTGATGGCTCCCTGTACGTTGGTTGTAACAGCCAGCGTCGGGCACATGCCCAATACCTGCCGATACGTGGGGTTTTCCGGAATGATTCCGCGCCAGAATCGTTCCAGCGCTGTAGGTTGATCGTTCATGGTATATCAGTGAAATGTATTTTAAGGTAAATGATTATTTGAGTTCTTCCCGCCAGGTTTTGAGCGTGGAGTTGACGATGTCGCAAACGGACTGCGAGGAAATCGTCGCCCCGGTCAGAGCGCGAATTTCGTTCTTTTCCGGCGAGCCGTCTTGTCCTTTGACGACGATAATCTCTTTGTCGGCGGCTGTTCCAATGAACTGCTTGCGGAAGCTTTCTTCTTTAATTAAGTTTCCCAAACCAGGCGTTTCTTTCTGATTGATAACGACCAGCCCGGTCAGTTTGGAAGCAGACGTATCCAAGCCGACCAGCAGATCGACAACGTCTGCAAATCCCTGACCGCTTGCGGGCAGAACCCAGCCGGTGGGGTTCTTTTGAGCGTCAAAGCACTGATACGCAACAACCTTTTTGCCGTCTTTTTCCAAAGTCTTTTCGACAACGTTGGCAATGTCCGTATTGGGAACCAGGTTGGGAATTTGGCTGTACGTCGCTTCTCGGCGGTTCTTTTCAATAATCGGTCCCCAGTTGAGCTGAACGAGAATCAAAACCGCGCTGTAAAGCGCCGCCATCAACAGGATCAGCCACGCCTGAACCAGGTAGTTGTCTGCCCACGTTTTCTTTCGCGTTGAATTTTCTTCTGACATGATATTAGACAATTTATATAAATGTGTAATTTGATAAGTGATTTATTTTGCCGGTTTGACGAATCCAACGGGTTTTGGAATGGTCATTCTGTTGATCATCGGAACAAGGGCGTTCATGAGCAGAACGGAGAACATGACGCCTTCCGGATACGAGCTGAAGCAGCGAAGCAAAACGGTGAAGAACCCGAATCCGACGCCGAAAATGATTCTGCCTTTGGTTGTGATGGGGTTGGTAACAGGGTCAGAGGCGATAAAAAACGCGCCGAGGAAGATGGCTCCATTGATAACGTGAGCAACGCCAAACTGAAACGCGTTAGGTCCCATGTTAAACAGAGCGGCAAAAACAAACGTTGAAATCAAGGCGGAAACCGGGACGTCCCACGTTACGGTTTTGCGAATGAGCAAGTAAATGCCGCCGATCAACAGCGCGATAATGGACGCCTCGCCCAGCGAGCCGTTTTGCTGCCCGATAAGGGCGGTTTGACTAATCAGCTGAGTAAAGTAATCGGTATTACCGCTTTTCAGGAGGGTCATCGGGGTGGCTTGCGTGAGGATTTCCGCCAACCCTTTGTCCAGCCCGCCGATTGTGGCGTCTGCCGACAGCATATACGCGCCCGCCGCCATCTGTGACGAAAACCCCAGCATGACAAACGCTCGACCGACCATGGCGGGATTGAAAATGTTACATCCCAAACCGCCAAAGACGGCTTTTCCCAGTCCGATCGCGATAATCGATCCAACAACGCTAACGTACCACGGCGCGCTCCACGGCAGCGACAGAGCCAGAATCAACGCTGTTACAATCGCGGAACAGTCTTCCAAATGCGGACGCCGCCCGCGCATGGATTCAAACACGGCTTCCGAAACGATGCAGGAAATCAGACAAAGCCCAATCTGCCAGACGGCAAACCAGCCGAAGACGTAAAACGACATCCCGATTACGGGAACAAGACCGATAATAACGTCGAGCATAATCCACCGCGTCGAAAGCTTCGAGTTCGACAGGTGAGGCGACGACGTTACATATAAATCCAGTTGAGTGTTTGACATGGCAAATTAATATATCAACTCCAAAATTGATTATAAAACTCCTGTTCAGTCAGGGGAAGAAAAGTCCGGTTTCTCAAGGAACCGTTATTTTCCAAACCCCATTGATTTATTTTTCTTCTTTGAGCTTCAGTTTGCTCGTGATTGCCCAAAACTATTGGATAGCAAGGGCTAACTTCAATATCGGTTTTATCTATAATTCGATATTTTGATTGTTCGTATTTATTTAATAATTCAGTTTTACTTATACCACGACGGCTTTGAACGTCTATTTTTAATTCGGCTAAAAGGAATAAGGATTCTGAATTATTGGTTACGCCAAACGCCAAATCGACTGACGCCCCCGGCGTTGGACGTCCCAATTTGTCCAATGGAGCCAGAGCCATTTCAATGGCATCCATGTCAAATGCGTAATCCGTTCCAAACAATTCGCCTTTTCCTGAATTGTTTTGCATCAGTTTGTTAATAGTTAAAATATGCTGAGCATACCGATTATAAAATGGATGGCTTTGCGTTGCTGATTTGCTGTATTTTAACGAATTGACGTTCATTTAGCCGCCTCCGATTCGAATTCGTCGCAATACTTATCAGTCAGGTCAAACGCGTTATTGAATTCTTTATGAATTGGTCCTGTATTATTATTTAATCTCGTGTAGTTATATCGAACCGGGCGTTCGTCATTTGGCTTTGCTAAATAAAAATTGACAACGTTCTTTTCCAGTTTTTTAGCGTCTGCGATGTTTTTTAATGCGCTGACAAAATCGGAATCGTGGCTGGCAATAAACAGCCGCAGCTTAACCTTTTCGTGTAGCAAAACCAAAAGCCGCGCATATTCGACAACCCATTCCGGGTGCAAGTGCGCCTCTGGTTCGTCCAAAATCAAAAGCGTTCTGTCATTAAGCTTTCCATTTTGAAGCAATAAAAGGATTACCGCAAAAGCTCTAATACCTGTAGCGCACTGTTCAAGGTCAAATGATAGTCTCGAATTCTCAAGTTTAAAATTCAAAGCGTTGGAAATTCTTTTTTTTGAAATTGAACCGTGTATTATATGCTTTTGAATGTAATCAATCAGCTCTGAATAGGGATTATCCTCTAATGGGGGAAGTCTGAGACTACTGTTAAGTTCTTGCCAATGCAAACAAGATTGAAAAAATATTTCGTTAAACCCAACCACCATAGGTGTGTCTATATAAACGACATCCTCTATAAAAAACAGTTGATTAAGGATTTTAGCAGTCCAGTCTGTAATCAATTCGTTTTTTTCTATTGCAGTCAGACAGCTTTTAACGTTGATTCTTTCATTGAATTCGCTTTGTATAGCTTTTTCCAGCAGGGATATGCCGCGTTTACTTATTTGTTTTTCTAACGATTGAAAAAAATGATCGATTCTTTCTTTAAGAGATTCAAGAACTTGAATCAATGTTGATTTCTTATCAACAAATTTAAGGTCATTAATTTTGTCTGCTAATGCAATTGCTTTTTCTGGTTTGAAGCTTCTCGCAGTTTGAATAGCCTGTTCAATGCATTCCAAATATATTTTTTTATATTCTGAAACGTTTCTTGTATCTGGAGTGTAAGAATATCTAGGCGCAACATCAGGAATAATAAGATGTAAAATTCTGTCAAAAACTATCCATTCCAGATCATGTCTTTTTGACCGTTGAAGCAAAACGTTTTCGTAATTGGCTGATAGTCGAATCAGCCTGTATAACGTTCGGGAAATTGTGCTTTTCCCGCAGCCGTTAATGCCAGTAACGACCGTAATTCCATTGAGAGCTATATCTGCTGTCTCAATAGATCGAAAGTTACGTAACGACAGGTTAATTTGATCTGACATGGTAATTGATTAATTGGTAAACAGGTTTTGTAATTAATTTAAAAACTCTTGCCTACTGCCTGACTCTATTTTTTGCTTAACTTTTGTACTTGAATTTTCCCTGTGCGGATGAGCTGAACCAGCGGGAGGCTGGCAGGACAGGTGAACGCACAGGAACCGCATTCGATACAGGCTCCGACGTGGTACGCCTGCAAGACGTCTGTATTTTGGAATCGGGACGCCAACGCCAGCTTGGTCGGAATGAGGTTCATCGGGCAGACGCCGACGCAGCGACCGCAGCGGACGCAGTTGGTCTCAACCGACTTTTTGACTTCGCTGTTGGTCAGAATCGTGATTCCGCTGGTTCCCTTTGTAACAGGGATGTCCATCGTGCCGACGGCGAATCCCATCATGGGGCCGCCCATGAGGATGCGGTTGGCGTCTGGCTTCAGACCGCCGCAGAATTCAATCAGCTCTGAAATCGGCGTTCCAATCGGGACGAACAGGTTTTTCGGGTTGACGACGCCCCCGCCGGTAACGGAAACGATGCGGTGAGTAAGCGCTTTGCCTCGCAGAACTCGCCCGGCAACGGCAGCGGCTGTCGAGACGTTTTCTACCAGCGCGCCGACGTCCATCGGCAAGCCGGGGAACGGGACTTTTCTGCCCAGGGCGGCGCGAATGAGCTGTTTTTCGCCCCCTTGCGGGTACTTGGTTTTCATAACCCGAACGGAAACGTCAACGCCAAACGGGTTAGAAATCTTTTCAATCGTTTTGGAAACGATCTGAATGGCTGCCGGTTTGTTGTCTTCAATACAGATGTATACGGTTTTCGCCCCGACTGCGGCGGCGGTAAGAATCGCCCCGACGACAATCGGCTGCGGGAATTCGAGCATGAGCCGATAGTCGGCGGTCAGGTACGGTTCGCATTCGCAGCCGTTAATGAGAATCGTGTCGATGGGCTTTTTCTCGTTTTTGGCGATTTTAACGTGAGTCGGAAACGCCGCCCCGCCCATGCCGACCAAGCCGCCGGACTTCACCGCGTTAAAAATCGAGCTGGCGTCAAAGTCAGCGGGAATTTCCCAATCGCCGCCGTAGACGATTTTGAGGATGTCCTCGCCGCTGGGTGCGTGATCCAGGTCAACGTCCAAGACGACCGTTGCAACGCGGCGACCGTTGGGCAGCGTCTTTTTGGCTGGACGTCCAACAGTCCCAGCAAACGGCGCATGAATGGGCGCGGAAACAAAGGCGTCCGCCGAGGCAACAACTGCGTCAGGTTCAACGGCGTCCTTTAATTTGACGACCGGGGCGCACGGCGCGCCAATGTGCTGCTGAACTGCCAGAAACAGTTTTTTAGGCGTTGGAAGAATTTCAATCGCGTTGTTTTCCGCAAAAGATTTGCCCTCTGGCGGATGAATGCCTCGTGGAAAAGTGTATGTTTGAGTTGACATAATTTAAATGTAAAACAGCCGACAAAAGCCAAACGCTTGCAAATAAGGCGTATAAATCCAAAACCGAATTCAATGAATTTGCACTCAGTTTTTAATAACTATTAATATCGTACGATTATTATATCGATTTACAATAAATAATCAAGAGAGAAAAGAAAAATCTTTCTCTAATTTGTCTATTGTAGCAATCTATAATAATTATGCAAGAGAGGGAGCGGAAAATTTTAGAAATTTCTTTCAGCCCGGGTTTGCGAAAAAAGGGGAAATATGGTATATTAGGGAGTAGGGAGGCGAGCCGGGGTGCGTAAGCCCCCGGTAAACCGCAAAGCGGTTAAAAGATTACACGTACATATAGAGTGGTTCGCCTTCGGCGAACTGCGTACCTCCGCTCCCGTTGGTCGCTTCGCTACCGCCTTTCATCCACTTTTTATTCATAGCTTCAAACTTGCTCCCTATGTCTCAACAAACTCCGCAAGATATTATCGACGACGCAACAAAGCAGACGCTTGCTCATCTGAAGTACGCTCAGGTGTTCAACGCGCTTCTGTTGTTGTTGATATTTTGCGTGGGATATATAATCGTCTTTGCGGTTGTGGACGCCTGGGTTCTGCCGAAGGGGAACCAAACTCTGTTCAGAATTTTAGGTCTGAGCGTTTTTCTGATTGCAATTCTCTGGCAGTTGTGGCGAATTGTTCGGTTCTGGCTGGCGTTTCGGGTCAATCCGCTCTACGTTGCCAAAACGATTGAAGATTTGTCGCCCGGCATGAAGAACGCGCTCATTAACCTGACCTGTTTCAAGATGTCGGACGCGCCCCCGCCGGATGCCGCGGTCAAGCTGGTGGAATTCCAGGCGGCGAGAACGATCTTGCGTTCGGATTTGGAATCGTCGACGGACAGCGCGCGGCTTTTGCGTCATTGCATTATACTTTTAGCGGTCATTGCGGCGCTGGGGCTGTACATTGTTCTGTCGCCCAAGAGCTTTTGGCAGTCGTCAGGGCGTCTGTTCATGCCGACGGCGGCGATTGAGTCCCCGACTCGGGTGCGAATTCAAAAAGTCGAGCCGGGCGACGCCCAGATTCTCGTTGGGAAAAAGCTCAATATTTCCGCAGAGATCAAGGGCATTTCCAAGTCGGACGTCGTCGAGGTAATATGGAGTTCTGTCAGCGGGGCAAAGACAAACTGCCGGGCGGAGATGACTGTTAAGCCGGGCGAATATGCGTATACGTGTACTATTCCAGACGACGAATCCGGCGCGCAGGAAGATTTCACGTACTGCGTCAGCGTTGGCGACGCGGTTTCTCCCCAGTACAAAGTAACTGTCTTGCCGGAACCGAGTTTTTCTATTGAGCAGATTCAATATCAGTACCCGGAATACACGCGTCTGGAACCGAAAACGCAGACGGATTCCGCCGAAATTCAGGCGCTGGAAGGAACGACTGTTACAATCCAGATCAAAACAAACCGGGCGGTCAAACAGGCGTACGTCAAAACGGAGCCGGACGGTCGTTCATACAGAATGAACGTTGGGAGTAACACGAATTTGCAAGCGACCAACGGGAGCGAATATAGGCAGGCGCGCGGCAGCGCGGATGGGGAGCGGCGCCTCGCCGCCTCGCAACTCGCAACTAATATCGCCTCCGCCAGCGTCGCGCTTCGCTGGAACGAAAAGACGAACGCAGCGGATCAGGAATCGTGGTCGGTCTATTTTACAGACGAGTTGGGCTACGAGAATCAGCCGCTTTCTTATCCCGTTGCCGTCATCCGCGACAAGCCGCCGGTGATTCTAAAAACCGTCGAGCAGACGATTACTATTCCGCCGGGATCGGTAAAGAAACTTCCGATTCGAGTTCAAGACCCGGACTTCGGCGTCGGCAAGGCGGAGCTGGAATTCCAGAAATGCATTATCAAAGACGGGCAAACGCAGTGGTCGAAAAAGGTCGTTGTGCCGTTGTACTCTGCCAAGCCAGGCGCAGCGCCACAAAAGAGCGTTGACGGGGCGTTTACTCTGAACTGTAACAAATGGAAACTGGCTCAGGGCGACACGCTCATTTGGCGCATTATCGTTCAGGACAACAAACAGCCCACGCCCAACGAGACGCGGTCAGAGGATTACTGTATCAAGATTGGCTCTGAGCAAGCGGAAGAACAGCCGCAAAATCCGGAAGAGCAGAAGAACGAGGACGCCGACAACCCGCAGCCGAACGCTCAAGATCAAAACGAGGACGGACTCAACTCGCCCGACGTTGACAGCAACAAACAGGACGGTCAGCCGCAAGACAATTCGCCCGAAGACGAGCAAGAAGACGGCTCAGAAAACGGCGACAACCCCGGTCAACAGCAGAACGGAAAGCAAGACGGCAACCAAGACGGTCAGCAACAAGACGGTCAACAGGACGGTCAGCAAACCGGAGAACAAAACGGCGGCGGCGAACAGGGAAATCAAGCTGGACAAGAAGGGAACCAAGCCGGACAAGAAGGAAACGACGGAGGACAAGAGGGCAATCAAGCTGGTCAAGAAGGAAACGACGGCGGACAAGAGGGCAACCAGACTGGACAGGAAGGCAGTCAAGGCGGACAAGAGGGCAACCAAGGCGGACAGGAAGGCAACCAAGCTGGTCAGGAAGGCAACCAAGGCGGCGATGATTCCTCATCTCGCAACTCGCAACTCGCAACTCGCAACTCTGAAGGCAGCGGCAATTCCGGCGAGCCTATTGATCCGAATTCCAATCCAGGCGACGCTATCGAAGAAATCCTAAAGCATAAACAGGAATCCGGCGGACAGAACGGCGGACAGAAATCGTCACAGCCTGGCGAAGGACAACAGGACGGTCAGCAGGATGGCGAAGGTCAGCAAGATGGCGAGGGTCAACAGGACGGAACTGGTCAACAAGACGGCGAAGGTCAGCAAGAGGGAACCGGACAACAAGACGGCAAAGGTCAAAAAGACGGGACTGGTCAGCAAGACGGTCAGCCTCAAGACGGTACGGGCGACAAGGACGGCGAAGACGGCGAGCAGTCTGGCAAGCCACAAAAGGCGACGTCTGAGGACGGCGATTTAGAGGATTCCGGACAGCCGGGAGATGGCGAGGATTTGTCTGGGCAGAAGGCCGGCAAGTCGTCTGTTGGCAGTAAAGACGAGGGCGGATCGGAAAGCGAAGACCCGAACAAACAGCTCGATACCAAGGGCGAGAAGAACGCTGGCAAGTCGGGGGCAGGGTCGCAGAAGTCGGAAATGCACACGCAGGACAACCCGGTCAACGAAATCCCTGAAGGCGAACCGATTCAGCAGGGGGAGAACGTCAAAAAGGACGAGGGAACCGAGCAGCCGTCGTCGGTTGGAGATCCAACAATCAACGACAACAACGAGAAATCGTATGACCCGGATCAGAAAGGCCGCAACAAGGGCGAGACAGCCAACGGCGGCGGCATGGATTCCGAAACGCGCGGCAACAGCAACGACGGCGGGCAAACCCCGTCCGATCAGGGCGCCTTGGGCGGCAACAGCGGCAACGAGGGAACCGGTCAGAACGCGGGCGACAAGGTCATTTCAGACGGCGCGCCGGGCAGAACGGATCCCAACAAACGCGCCGGCGCTGGCAAAGAGGGGAATCCCGAGTCCGGAACGGGCGACCCGAAAGACAGCGGAAAGCCGCAAAACGGG
Organism: Thermoguttaceae bacterium; assembly: GCA_045586185.1. Lineage (GTDB taxonomy): Bacteria > Planctomycetota > Planctomycetia > Pirellulales > Thermoguttaceae > RUG11551. The sequence continues at coordinate 18,380 of JAZMZV010000156.1, forward strand.
GACGCTGGCGCGGGTGGGGATTCTTCCGGCGCTCAGAATCCTGACCCGATGGACGGCTCAAATTACAATCAGGATACGCAAACCAGCGAGGGCGCCCACGGGTCGATTGGCGGCGGAATGGGAACGACAACTCCGCTGGACGATTTGCCGCCCATGCCCCCGGCGGGCGACGCAGACGACGTCAACGTCGAGTACGCTCAAAAGCAGACGGTTCTGGCGCTGGCGCATTTGAAAGATCAGCTTGACGCCGGCGACGACACCTTGCTCAAACGGTTAGGCTGGACAAAAGAGCAGGCGCTTGAATTTATTCGTCGATGGGAAAAGATGTTCGCCGACGCGAAGAAGAATCCAAAGGCAAAAGACGAGTTGGCGCAAACGCTCAAGAGTTTGGGGCTGCGTCCTGCCGGATATCGGGCGACAAACGCCAGAAACGCCGCGCTGCAGTCGCCGGGCGCGGTTCGCGACGCAGGAAGAACGGCGGTTCCGCCGCAGTGGTCAGAAGCCTTTGAAGCCTTTACGTCCGGACTGGGAGAAGAACCATGACAGACAAACCTTCTGTAGACAAATCCCCGGAAAACGTGGCTGGCATGTTTGCCGACATCGCCCCGCGATACGATTTCATGAACCGGTTTCTGTCCGGGTTCGTTGACGTCTACTGGCGCAAGTATACCGCAAAGCGCGTCCCGATACCGCACGGGGGAGCCTATCTGGACGTCTGCACCGGCACGGCGGATTTGCTTATCGAGTACTATCGCCGTTACAAAGACAAAGCGTCGGCGTACACAGGCTGTGACTTCTGCCAGCCGATGCTCGACATTGGCAAAAAGAAGATTCAAAAGAAAATCCCGCAACCAGCAGTCCCGGTTACGCTCCAGTTTGGAGACGCCTGCGCTCTTCCCTTTGAAGACAATTCGTTTGATACGATAACGGTCGCGTTTGGACTTCGCAATACGACGGACATGACCAAGGCGATTCAGGAAATGCACCGCGTCTGCAAGCCCGGCGGAACGATGGGGATTTTGGAGTTCTCCATGCCGACGGGGTTCTTCTTCAAGCGCTTGTACCTGTTTTATTTCCGTTACATCCTGCCGATACTGGGCAAGATCCTGGCGCGCAATCGGTACAAGGCCTACAACTACTTGCCGCAAAGCGTCGAGTCGTTCCCGTACGGTCAGAAACTGGCGGACGCGCTGGCTCAATGCGGCTGGCAAAACGTTACCTTCACCCCCCTGACGTTCGGAATCGCGACGCTATACATCGGAACGAAGGAACAGAACTGACAATTCTAAAATTCAAGTCGCCCCCTCTCTTGAGTGTGTTTAATCTTGGGTTGCAAAAATAGAAAAGATTGGCGGAACGGTGTTGTTGTGTGAAACTCAAACGACCAATGGGAACACGGTTTGTGAACGGCGTCTTGCTGCCTGCCGCGAGTCGTACTCAACGGGACGGGAGCGCAGAACAGAATCGCTTTGCTAGGCGCTTGAACTTAACTTTATTTATTTTCGTATGGTTTTAACAATTTGTATAATTCTTTGTTCTTTCTTTTTTTAGCAAATGAAAGAGCCGATTGATTATGAACATTTCTGATAGACGGATCTGCGCCAGCTTCCAATAATACCTTAACAATTTGGCTGTCTCTACAGAGAAGTACGCAATAAAGCAAAGGCGTACTATTAGTATTGTCAAGAGCGTCAACTTTAGCCCCTGCTTTTATAAGGATTGATACACAACTAATGTGCTTGTTTATTACAGCAACATGTAATGGCGTACGTTTATTATCTAAATGAATATTTGGATTAGTTCCAAGATCAAGAAGTTTTTGAACATATTGAGAGTTGCCATTGGAAGATGCCAAGAATAGTCGATACTCATTACTAGGTTTATATCCGTAAAGCTCTAATTGATTCCAAAGAACTTCTTTATTGCAATTACCAGACATTTCACCAATATGATTTATGTCATCTTGAGATGGTTTAGCTCCAAGTTTTATTAGCAAATCAAGCATTTCGATATTATCAACCACCTTAAAACCTAAATTGAGATTAGCCCCTCTATTTGCTAACAACTCAATAGATTCTGGTCTTTTTTCCATAATTGCTCTTTGAATTAATGTTATACCAAACATTCCAGGTGATTCAACAGGTGTTCCAGCGTCGAGAAATATCTCTAAAAGCCTTGAATTTTTAACTGCATAATCAACGGGTTGCATGCCATCTGAGTCGGGTTTAACGATATCGGTAAAGATAGGAGATGCCCCTGCGTTCAAAAGAACTTTACATGCTTCAAGATGATTATTCATTGCTGCTAAATGTAACGCTGTCGGTTCGCCTTTTGGAAACGCAAGATCAATAACTACGCCAGATTTAATAAGAGAGTTTATCTCTTCGACATCTCCTCTTTTTGAAGCGTCGTGTAATTGCTTAACTTTTTTAAGCATTTCATCGCGCTGAACAGGAGTAATATTTAACATATAACTCATAGACAGCCCTTTATTATAATTAGAACTAAATGA
>JAZMZV010000157.1:0-9840 GCA_045586185.1 Thermoguttaceae bacterium
TCAGTTCCCGGGTTTAGAACCGCGTTAGCGGTTCAATATTAGTAGCCGTGGGTTTTAACCCACGGAACAGAGAATAAACAAAAACGAAATATCGCCAAATAACCTTTTCCGTTCGTTCCCCGCAAAGGGAACAGGCGGAAAAGGAACTGAAGCGATTGAACCGATAGCGCTCAGTTCGCCACAATTCGCATTCGCCTCGCCCGCCTAAAATTATGGAACGATAACGCAGCGGAAACCTGTAGCGATGTCGCTCATACCGGGCAATGTATAATTGCGCGACGCTGATCGGCAAACTCTACCTCCGCTGTTTTCTACATAAAATACTCCTCCGCGGATGACGCGATGAACGCCATACGAAGGACCACGGGGATCGGTTACGCTTCCAGCAGGATAACTTCCGAACCAATCCAAACAGTATTCAAAAGCATTCCCGTTCATGTCGTACAAACCCCAATTGTTGGGTGCATATTTTGCAACGGGCGTATAACGCTTATAATTAATCTCCCTTGCTCTTTCATTCCCCCAGAAATACACCGTTGTACTGCCTGCCCGACAGGCGTATTCCCACTGCGCTTCAGTTGGAAGCCGCAATCCCGTTTTAATGCAAAACTCCTGAGAATCGTTCCATGAAACGCGTTCAACAGGGAGGTTATCGCCATTAAAATAGCTCGGGTTATATCCCATGATGACCTTCCACTGTTTCTGCGTTACCTCCGTTTCCATCATCCAGAAACCTTTTGTCAAGGTAACTTCATGTTGAGGCAATGCCTCTTTTTGCGGATATTCTTCGTCAGCTGACGGTCCCATCATAAACGTTCCAGCCGGACACCATCGGAACGCAAATTTTACCCCGTTGACCGTAATAACTTTGCGTTCGCCCGCTTTTTGTCCAGACGTAAATTCCAGAACTTTTTGACGCATTTCCTCTTGGGCTTGACGAATTTTTACAGCCTTAACAATCGAGAAAACGCCGTATATCATAATCGCTAACCCAATAGCAACTGTTATAAAGAGTAATCGCCGATGTTTTCTTTTACGGCTTTTTTTCTTTTTAATTTCGTTTGATTCCATTATCTGTCTTGTTTGCCTTGTTACTCAATTCGTTCACGCTTTTTCGTTTGCTGTTTCAAACATAACAACGTTTATTATAACAGAATTTATTATCAAAGACAACAGGGTGAACAAAAGACGCTGCATAAGAATCAATAAGCGTAATTTTCGATTTCCCGTTTCTCCCCGTTGAAATTATTTTATATATCGCTATAATATAATAAAGTGGTAAGTGGTAAGCAGCAAGTTGTAAGGACGCAAGCGCTCCCCCCACTAACCACTAACCACTTACCACTAACTACTAATTACTAACCACTTAACTACATTCCCAACATGCTAGATCGAAAATTCATTCTGGAAAACGCCGAAGCAGTCGCTCAAAACTGCGTCAATCGTAAAGTCAACGTCGATATTCCCCGCTTTGTCGAGCTGGAAACGCAGCGCAAAGCCATGCAGCAGGAAATTGAAACCCTCAATGCGCAGGCGAACGCCACGTCCAAGTCGATTGGAAAAGCCAAAGACGCCGCTGAACGCGACGCGCTGAAGGAACAGGGTCGACAGCTTCGCGAAAGCGTTGCCGCCAAGACCGTTGAACTGGACGCGTTAACGGCGGAACTGGACGCGATTCACCGCGCTATTCCCAACATGTCTCATCCAGACGCCCCGATTGGAGAAGACGACAAGTCCAATCTGGAAGTCGGACGCGGCGCGACGCCGGTTCCCACGTTTGATTTCCCCGTTCTGGATCACGTTCAGCTGGCGGAAAAGTGGGACATGATCGACTTCGAGGGAGGCGCTCGCGTTGCTGGCGCTGGCTTCTATTTCCTCAAAAACGACGCCGTTCTGCTTGACCTGGCTCTGCAGCGATTCGCTATCGGCATTCTTCTGGATGAAGGATTCACGCCGATGGTAACGCCCGACCTGGCGCGCAACGACGTCTTGCAGGGAACCGGCTTCTGCCCGCGCGGCCCGGAGACGCAAATTTACTCTATCGACAACACAGACTTGTCGCTTATCGCCACGGCGGAAATCACCCTCGGCGGCATGATGGCAAATCAAACGGTCGATTCGACTCAGCTGCCGATTAAATGCTGCGGCATCAGCCACTGTTTCCGTACGGAAGCGGGCGCCGCGGGAAAGGCGTCGCGCGGGCTGTATCGCGTTCATCAGTTTACTAAGGTGGAAATGTTCGCCTTTACGCTGCCGGAAGAGTCCGAACAGATGCTCTTTACGCTCCGCGGCATTGAAGAGCGCATTTTCAACGAACTGAAAATCCCGTTCCGCATTGTCGACACCTCCACCGGCGACCTGGGCGGTCCCGCCTATCGCAAGTTCGACCTGGAAGCCTGGATGCCGGGACGCAACGACTGGGGCGAAGTTACCAGCACGTCCAACTGCACCGACTATCAGGCGCGCCGCCTCAACGCCCGCTATAAGATCAAAGGAGAAAAGGGATCGCACCTGCTCCATACGCTCAACGGAACCGCCATCGCCCTGTCGCGCGGCATCCTCGCCGTCATGGAAAACTACCAGCAGGCTGACGGTTCCATTCGCGTCCCGGACGTTCTCAAGCCGTTCATCGGCAAGGACGTACTCGGTCCGAAGAACTAGGGTGAAATGAATAGTTGCGAGTAGCGAGAAAATTTTGTGAGGCGCTTTGCGTATTCTCGCAACTCGTAACTCGAAACTCGCAACTCATTTGCTAATTGCCATTTTTAACTCCCCTTCAATACTGCCATGGACAAATACCAATCCCTGTTTGACGCGGACGATGCTCCAAAGAGAGACGACAAGAATGCAATTAGCAATGAGCAATTAGCAATTAGCAATGAAGAATTGACTCAAGAGGCGTCGAAGTCGGCGCCAACTCCGGAACCGGAACCAACGCCGACGCCTGAACCAACGCCGGAACCGGAACCAACTCCCGATCCAACACCGGAGCCGGAACCTGAAACAACCCCCTCTCGCAACTCGCAACTCGCAACTCGCAACTCTGACTACCCCGCCGAACCAATCCCCGCCCTGACCAACAAGACCGTCTGGGTTCTGGATTCTCACGCGATTCTGTATCAGGTCTTTCATGCGATTCCGGAAATGACGACGCCGGATGGTCAGGCGATTAACGCCGTCTACGGCATGACGCGGGATTTGTTGGCGTTGATGGAAACGCACAGACCGGACTATCTTCTGGCTGCGTTCGACCTGCCGGCGCCGACGGTGCGTCACAAGCGATACGACCAGTACAAGGCAAACCGCAAGGAGATGCCGGTAGACTTGCAGTCGCAGATTGCCAAGTCTCACGAGCTGCTCGACGCCTGCGCCATTCCCGGCTTGCAGTTTGAGGGGTACGAGGCGGACGACATTCTCGCGACGGTCGCTCAAACGGTCGAACTGGCGGGTGGTCAGTGCGTCCTTGTAACAGCCGACAAAGACAGCCGTCAGCTGCTCTCCGACAAGGTTCAGATTTATCTGATTCGGAAAAACAAGTTCTATACGGAATCGGACTTGATGGCTGACTGGGGCGTTACGCCTCAGCAGGCGATTGACTTTCAGGCGATGGTCGGCGACGCGTCCGACAACGTGCCGGGCATTCCCAAAATCGGACCGAAAACGGCGACGGCTCTGCTACAGCAGTTCGGGACGCTGGAAGAAATGCTCAAGCATACCGACCAGATCAAGGCGAAAGGAACTCGAAAAAACGTTGAAGAAAACGTCGACAACGCCCTGCTGAGCAAGGAGCTTGTAACGCTGCATACCAACGTCCCGATTAACATCCCGTGGACAGCAGCGCAATGCCGCGGTCCCAAAGAGTCGGAAATTATCGCGTTGATGAAAAAATGGGGGTTCCGCTCTCTTATCGGCAAGGCGGCGAAGGTCTGCGAATCGTACCGCGACATGGAATATTACGAGTCCGTCGCGCCCGACCCGAACGCCGACGAATACGACGACGCCCAGGCGGATTTCTCTGACTTGTCACAACTCGTCCAGACGGAACAGAAGGTTCAGATTCAGACGCAGTTGATTGACTCCCCCGCCGCGCTGGACGCCTTGGCAGACCAGCTTTCCAAAGCCCCGATGATTGCTCTGGCGGCGTTCGGCGACGCGCCGGGCGTCAATTCAGACGTCCCCGCCAGAGAACAGACGCTTATCGGGCTGGCGCTGGCAACGACCGAAAACGTCGGGTATTATCTGCCCTTCAACGCCGCGCAAACCCAGCTGTTGGAACAGAAATCTGCGGTTTTGGACATGGACAGGGCGCTCAAAGCGCTCAAGCCGATTCTGGAAAGCGCGGACAAACTCTTTGTCGGGCACGATATTAAACGAATTCGGACGCTGCTGCGAAATCAGGGCGTCCAACTGCAGGGAACGACGTTTGACGTCATGATTGCCGACGCTCTCGCCGCGCCGGGCGAGCTGTCACACGCGCTGACGTCGCTGGCTCAGCGGTGGTTCGAGTACGTCCCGATTGACCTGAGCGAAAAGCTCGTCGTTCGCGAGGCGAAATCCCGACGGATTCTTGCCCTCAACGAGCTGTCGGTGGAAACCGTCGCGCCGTACGCTGTCGAACAGGCGGTTTTGCCGATTATCGCCTATCGGTTCCTGCTGCCGGAACTGGAAAACGTCAACCAGTTGAAGTTAGCGCAGGAGCTGGAATTCCCGCTCGAACGCGTCCTTGCCGACATGGAATACACGGGCGTCAAGGTGAATCTGGATACGCTTGCGGCTCTGTCCAAAACGTACACGGACAAACTGTCTGTATTGCAGTCGGAAATCTACCAGCTTGCCGGCGAAGAGTTCAACATTGATTCCCCGCGTCAGGTGCAGATGATTCTTTTCGACAAACTCGGTCTGCCCAAACAGAGACGAACGCAAACCGGGTCCAGCGTCGACGCCGACGTGTTACAGACGCTTTCCGAACGTCACCCCATCGCCGCGAAGATTCTGGAATACCGCACTCTGGCGAAGCTCAAAAGCACGTATACAGACGCGCTGCCGGAACTCGTCTACCCCAAAACGCAGCGGATTCACTGCTCGTTTAATCAGACTGTAACAGCCACCGGGCGTCTGTCGTCAACTCACCCCAATTTGCAGAACATTCCCATTCGCGGGAAAGAAGGACGGGAGATTCGCCGCGCGTTCGTCCCCGGATTTGAGGGCTGGAAACTGCTCGACGCGGACTACTCGCAGATTGAACTCCGCGTTCTGGCGCACGTCTGCCAGGACAAAGCGCTCATTCAGGCGTTCAAAGACGGGCTGGACATTCACGCTCAGGTGGCGGCGGAAATTCTCGGCATTCCTCTGGAAGAAGTAACGTCCGAGCAGCGCTCCAGCGCCAAAGCCGTCAATTTTGGAATCATCTACGGACAGAGCAGTTTCGGGCTGGCGAAATCGCTGGGCATCCCGCAGCCGGAAGCCGCCGCGTTTATCGACGCCTATTTCGCCCGATTCCCCGCCATTCACGATTTCCTTAACAATACGCTTAACAGCGCCTGTCAAAACGGCTACGTAGAAACCCTCTGGGGACGCCGCCGGTATCTGGAAGGCGTCCGCAACGCCCATACCGGACAACTCAACGCGACCGAACGCATGGCGATTAACACCGTCATTCAGGGAACCGCCGCTGACATCATCAAAGCCGCCATGATTTCCGTCTTTGACAAACTCAACGCCGGGGGATATAAGTCCAAACTGCTCATCCAGATTCACGACGAACTGCTGCTGGAATGCCCGCCGGAAGAAGTTGAGGACGTCAAGACCCTGCTCGTTTCGACGATGGAAAACGTCTTCCCGATGCGCGTCCCACTCAAAGTCGACGCCAACGTCGGCGATAACTGGGCGGAAGCGCACTGAAATTTTCGAACTAGACATTTTGTATCCTATTAGATTACAACGATTTAAGACAATTACCTTGTCTAAATCTTGTCTAAATCTTGTCTAAATCTTGTCTAAATCTTGTCTAAATCTTGTCTAAATCTCGTCTAAATCTCGTCTAAATCTTGTCTAAATCTCGTCTAAATCTCGTCTAAATCTTGACTAATCAACGGGGGGACACAAAATCCAGTAGGCTTTTTTAGGATTTTCCGAGTAACGTTTTTCAATTTTATTATCGAGTCTTAGTTTTTGAATTAAATTTTTGATTTTATTTTCTTTTTGCTCGGACGATAGAACGTCTGGTAATTTGGATAATAATAATTTTCTAATATCTTCTCTTGTTGCCTGATGATATTGTTTCAGATATTCAACAATCATATCTGAAAAATACTGGTCGTCAAAACCTCTATTCTTTATGTATTCAGCTTGAGTTCCTAAAGATTCAGCAACCTTTGAGGCGATAATTAAATTAGGTTTCTTTCCTTCAATGAGCTTATTCTTACGCAGCAATCGGATTTCTTCATTTGTAAGCTCTTTTCCTTTTTGAACCCGATCCAAGAGAAAAATGATATCCAAACTGATATCAGGGAAATCGAACAGTAATTGCGTATAGTCTATGTTCAAGATTTTTCCATATATGGTTACAACAACCTGATCTTTGAGAATATCATAGTCTGGCAAGGGAAAATATTTTTTTCGCTGAATGTTAAATACTCGACGTATTCCCATACTTGCGGTATCAATCATCCCCATGTTCATCATTGTTTCAGCTAACAACTGATTTCTGTAAAATGGAGGAGCGTAACTCGGATTCAAAACGTTTCTAATAGTTTGTGGAATGAATGTCCCTGGATTGGTAAATACTAATCGATCCTCGTACTCATCAATATAGATTCGCGCTCCTTGCGTGTAATCCTGATGAGCCAGACAATTGTTAAACAATTCATAAAATAAAGGCTGATCATATTGAAGCGTTTCTATCGGAAATAGGCTTTGCTGATTGGGCATATAACGGTAGATAAGATTCTGTATTTTTTGAAATACTTTATCAATCACGTTAATAAACGGTATCTCAAACAGTTCATATCCTCTGTTTTGTCCGTTTGCGCCAAAAAGACGCCACATAACAGACGGCGGGCGATCCAGTAAATGCGAATGTTCTGGATTCCCAAGAAGTATCATTGCCGCTCGACTTATTTGACCGTCTCTTATCAATCGTAGCTTTGTCAAAAAAGTTTCATCATCCATGGAATCAACTTCCTGTTTAATATGAGACTTGTTGATTTTTTCTTTATATAGTTTTCTTGCTATTTGTATAGCCGAGGAATCCAAATGCTTAATACTGCTTCCGGGAATCAGCGCTTTCGACCAATCTTTAAGCGTCTGATTGCGGATTCGATCAATCTTTTCCATAGAAAGAGAAACGAGATTTTCTCCTTCACGGGCATAATACTGACCTTTCCAACCGGTAGGAACCGCAGATATTGCTGCCGGGATTTTAAACATTAAAACTCTTTTGGATACGCCTTCACATTCCTGAAATCTTTCGAAAATTTCAATAAATGAGATATTGCCAGTTGTATGTTTTGCAATTTCGTATTTTAGATTGTTCAAATCATCAGGATTATTTCGATACTCCGTTCCAACAACCTGACGAGAATCGTTTACGCCAAAAATAAGCCATCCACACTGCTGATTTTTCAGGTTTGCCTCATTGCTAAGAGCGGAAAAATACTTGCCGATTTTATCAAAATCATACGTATTGGACGCTGTTTTGAATTCAACTAATTCATTTTCTTCATGTTTGAGTAGCGATTCTAAAATTTCATCTATATCGGACATAGTAAATTTCAATCTCTCAACAATAATGGCTTATCGGGCAGCTACAAATATGTATAGTATATTGACAGCCATCGGATTCTTTATTACAATACAAAAAATTTATAAATAATCCCATGATTAGAATCATTATACATATTCCTTTAGAATCTGCAATAGCCATTGGGACTAAGAAATCACTAAAACCGTTTTTTATATTCATAATATTGTAGAAATATAATTCCCTTAACAGATTGAATTAGACAACCAATTATGAACTCATTCCAGAAAATCCCGACTCAATGGAAATACGCGATCGCTTTGCTGACGATTGTTCTCTGCGAAGCCGCCGCGTTCTATTTGCTTTACGCCGGTTACGAAAACGTCCGGGGGAATATAATTCGAGAGTACCACGCCGACCCGTTTCCGTGGTTTCTTCCGTCGTGGTTCGTTTGCGTCCTTGACGGGCTTATCGCCTCCGTCTGGATTTTTACAGGCTATCGTTTACTGTCCGTTTATTTATCGAAGAAGTCGGATGCGCCCGCGACGCCCATTCAAATCGGAGAACTCCTGCCGTGCATTCCCTACGTTTTGTTTGCAATTCTCCTGGCAGTTGGATTTATAATTGTCCTTCCCTTCGGAGCTTTATTCGATTGTCCATACATTATACTAATAACGCTGATAACTTTTCTCGTCTTTAACGGGATTACGCTGCTTGTCTGTTCCTGTATGAGCGTTTATTACGCCGCGCTGATTGTATACTATTGTCTACGCCGGACGCCCTCGAATCTGCTTTGCATGAACAACGTTTACGCCGTTTTCGTTGGAATGATGATGACTCTGCGCGGTCTGCATTTTTACATCGACCTGACGCATATTTGTTTATATTACTGAAGAATTTTCATCTAAACGTCAAATGCTAATAAACCCAAAATCAGATGGAACGTTTTCTGTTATTTTGTTATTGGTAATTGATTGTTTTTTGGACTAAAAAAGGGTAAAAATTTAACCATAAATCGGGTATTATAAAATTCCCGTCGGTCGGTGTCGCTTCGCTGAATTTTGAAACGGACGATGTGAGGAAATTTTTTAACGAAGTGTTAAGAAAAATTTCCGAACGAAGTCCGATAAAATTCCAGCGAAGCAAAACCGCAAAGGGAATTTTTATTCCCGTTGGGAGGTTGAGCTGAGCGAAGGAACTTCTTCGCCTGGAAGTTCAGGAACAAAATCCGACATAAATGCAACGAGTTGTTCAAATATTAATTCGAACCTGTGATTATATCGGAATTCCAGTTCCTTTAAATAAAGGGGAAAATGTTTCGGTGAAATTCCATGATGTTTGAATAGTCGTTCCTTTGCCCACGACCAAAAGCCTTCCAAACCATTGATGTGAACTTTTCCATCAACGAACTTGGATGAATGATCCACGTTCAAATGGCGATAACCACAAAACATTAAACTGTCGTAAGCTTTGTATTTATCGGTATATACAATACTTCCATGACGAACTTTTTTGACAGTAATGCCAAGTAGCGTTTCTGCCTGGACGTTAGGAACAACCTCAACGTGAACCTTTCCTTCACGCGTCAAAATTCCAAAAACAGGAACCTTACCAGCGGCACCGCGCCCTCGATTTCCTTTCCGGCGTCCGCCGAAGTAGGACTCGTCCAGTTCAATTTCACCGAACATGAGGATTTCGTTCGCGTCAGCCGCATGGCAAAAGATCGCGTGTCGAATAACCATAACCGCCTTCCAGACGGTCATGTAAGGCAGTTCGAGCTGGGTTGCAATTTTCCTTGTGGAAAGTTCCAGTTCGAATAATTTCACAATCCGCAGCCAGTCGTCCATTGGCAAATTGACTTTATTCCACCATCGACCAGTAAGGTCGTGATAAGTCATTTTGCAGCGTTGACAACGGCGGCGACCATCGGACAATTTCCAAAATTTACGTGAGCCGCAATAGGGACAAAAAGCGTGTCGATTTTTACGCAAATATTTTGACACGTATCTTTTTGCCATATTTTCGGTTTTAATCAGTAATTCGTAGGACTTGATGTTCATATTAGTATTATACATCAGTCCAGAAAACAATCAATTACC
>JAZMZV010000158.1:0-2629 GCA_045586185.1 Thermoguttaceae bacterium
GTGCGAAGTCATTTTCAGATTGGTGCCGTCTTCCCAGTCGAGATTTACTTCGGTACCGTCTTCGAGAGAAAGTTTGCCGTCTTCGCCCAAAATAACTGCGCCGGTGATATTTAAATTTGCTTTGCGCTCGGTGCTGACGAAATTTAATTCAAGTGCGCCGTCGCCAGAGTTTGGAGCAAAGCGAATGCCCCCCTCAATGAAAGTCAGTTGCCCGCCTGCGTCTTCAAGCGCGGTTATTTCTATTACGTTTTCGCCTTGTGTGAGCGTCAGCACGGTGCCTTTATTCAAAGAAAGTTCTTGCGTGGAAGTGCCCAAGCCAACTACGCCGTCAATAGCGATTTTGTTTTCAAAAATCGTTTGTCCGTCGCGGGTTATGGTCAGTTTCATTGCGTGTTTTCTTTCGTTCGGGAAATTGATTTCGTATTTGTCTTCGGTTAAAGTTGGAATAAATACAATCGTCGTGTCATTTGTCTCCAACCTTGAGGTGCTCGCCTGTCCGTCAATCGCGAATTGGAAGAAAGTATTTGTGCCGTCGCCGTGCGAAGAGTTCGCGCCCGTCAAGCCGAAAGTCCCTGTTTCGGGTCTGTAGCTGTAAACGCCGCCCATTTCCATTTCTCCGCCAACTATCTTTTCTCCGTCGCGCGTTATGGTAACATTTGCCTTCGCGCTGTCGTCCAGCTTCAGATAATAAATTTCATCTTCAACTTTATAAGTTGCGGAAATATCTTTGCTTGTCGTGAGCGTGATAATTTGTCCCGACTGCTTGAAAGAAAGCGTTGAGCCAGCCGCGCAGGTAATCATTTTTTTTCACGTCCTAATTGACATTTTTTTTTTTTCAATTATAATTGATGTGCAAGCTTAAATCAAGCGAGAGTTAATTATTACTAACAGAAATTTTTTGAGAGGAGAATCGCTTATGCCAACACTCGGAATGCCGTCTTATTCGTTCCAGTACAAACTGTTGCACGGAGGCGCAGGTGCTGGAACGCGGACAATCGCGAACCTCAACTTTAACATGTCGGAAGGCGACGACGGTATCACGCCGCAAGCTTGGTATCAGTTCATGACGAACGTAACCAACGCGCTCGGTATCGGCTTTGAGGGCATAACCTCTAAAGTTATCGAAACGCGCCTTTACACTGAAACCGAAGGAGGCGAATAATTGTGGCTAAAACTACTTCGACTACTGTTGCAGGTTTCAAACTTACGCTCGTTAATACCGAAAATCCCAGTGAAGTCTATGACCGCACAGTTAATTTTGACTTGCCGGTTGGAACTACAATCCGCTCGGCAGACCAACTCGCGACAATCGCAAGTACGTATTTCGCCGCCGCTGGCATGTCGAACGTTTTTCAACCGACTGGCTGGCGCGATTACGAAGGCGCACTCGACGTTTGTAGCCTTCAAGCAGTCACTCCGATTCTTACGGAAAAAACTGTTTCGACGTCCGACGAAATAACTATCCAATCTGGTCAAGCTTAGGAGCTGATAACATGGCGAGTTTCTGGACAAGTCCGAATAGCAAGGCATATGTCAACGATTATGTCTACATCACGTTGGCATTTCCCAAACCTATTCCAGAACCCGATTTTGACGTTTTAACGCAACGTATCATCGAGACCGTGCGCGGTTATGCCGTCGACGAAGGCGGAATTCGCGGCAAAGTCTACAACATTGACGAAGACGACCTCGAATATGAAGATAACCCCACTTGCATAATTGACGGTCTCCAATACGTTTCCTATACTGGTCGAATTAAGCTTATGTGCTTGTGCGAAGACCAGAAAGGCGAAGACATGCGCGAGGATTTAGTAGCTGACATTCGCGAATATGAAGGTCGAATCGAAAGTTACGAAACCTACGGAGATTATTAACTGACAACACGGCGGCGGCGGCAGGTAAAACCCTCTTGAATATCCTGTGAATCTGGCAAACCTTAAATCGAAGGGAGAGAAATCGCCCTTAGAAAAATTTACCCTGTCGCCTTCCGCTTATTGAAAATTGAATAAGGAGCGAACAGCATGACATTGATTGAACTTTTTAACGGCTTTCACGATGCTACGCGCCGAATCAATTTAACGAGCGACGCACGTTCCCTCTTCCTTGCTTTCATGCAACATTGGAACGCCCAACGCCGCCCGCAGGCAGTTGATATTTCGGTCCAAGCACTTCGCGAAACCGCAAAGCTTGATGATGAATCATATCGCAGAGCGGCAATTTGCTTATCGAACTTGAAACTTTGGAAGATGAAACGCAAAGCGCACGCCAAAGACGGTCGCTTTATCTACATAGGCGATTTTTTTTCAGCCCAAAACGAAGACCGTCGCGAAACTGTCGCGGAACCCGCTTTTTTGGCGTCCCCCCCCAGACCCCCCTCTGAACGGGAATCGCCGCCTTCAGCGGCAGATTCCCCAGAGACAAAAACAGAATCGCCGCGCACGCAGGAAAAATCGCCCGCAAGCGATTTTTCCGGAAACGCTGAATGGTTCGCGGACAAAACTTTCAAAGATGTTTACGCGAACAAAAAAGCTTTCATTTACCTTCAAGACTGTCGCAATCCAACAGAGTACGACCAAATCTTGGCTACTCTTCGCAAAAATGAATGCAAATTACCTGCGAAAATCAGAGC
>JAZMZV010000159.1:0-12853 GCA_045586185.1 Thermoguttaceae bacterium
TTTTAACGCCTACGAGAATGGTAGCTGTTGGCGTTCCGTTCAAAATTGAAGCGCATTCCGCTGTTGCGGTAGATAAACGCCGGTTTGAAATTCCGTATCTTAATCAATGGAGATCGCCTTATTGGCGCCGAACGCTTCAGACGCTTGATCCGCAGGGAACGACAGTCAATCTTTTGCTTTTCATTCGGGAGTATGACGAACTGGCGCTTATCCCAATTAAAATCAAACCGCGTCCTGATCATGAAATGCGGCTTTTGGATAAATGGCATACTGAAATGAGCAAGCAGGAAGACTTTTTATTCGTCCCGGAGGATTTGGAATGGGAACCGTCTGCTGACAAAAATATCTCATTTATATCAATTCATGGAAACAGCTTTTTTCCCAGCCGCTTTCCGATTGCGTATTTCAATGGCCGCGATGGCTTTTACAAGCCTTCCAGCTCCAACGCGCCCAAGACGATTCAAGATTGGCGAGATCTGGAGTCGTCGCTTGTCTTGTCTACAATGCGAGACGAAATCAGAATGACTCGTTTGTTGCTGGAGTATTACGACGCGTCAGGGGAAAAGCAGGATAAAAAACTGGAGGAAATAAAATCGTGGCTGGAATCGCTGCCGGCAGTTCAGTCGTCAATTCTCGCGCGCTATTACGACGCCCCGAAAGATTCTCCGCTTTACGAATCCGCTCAGAAAATAAAGCCTGTAATCGAAAGGTTTAGCTATTAGCTTCTCAGGCGCCAACTTGTCGGATGAACCAAACGCTCAAATTCTGGGCGCTCGGTTCTATCCCCACTGTCTATTGCCTTGCATTTGGTTCGCCTTCGGCGAACTGCGTAATTATGTTCGCTTTGCTCACACCCACGGGTTTACACCCGTGGCTCGCCTATATTATCACGTCATTACCATCTACCAATCTATTCCCTACTTCCTATTCCCTACTCCCTCACTTTTGCCATATTGGCAAATAGTTGTTTTCCAGCTGCAGGACGATGAGAGCCATGGCGGTAGCGTAGTCTTTGGAGAACTCGCTCGACCAGCTGCCGTCGGGATTTTGAGCGGACAGCAAAACCGGGACGATTCGGTTTCGCCACGCTTGCCAGTCTTTTTGCTGTTGTCTGTACGCGCCAGATAGATAATAGATCGCGTAGTACGGATAGTCCTCGTTAAATCCGGGTAACGGCGACTGCGCTTTTTTTGCGAACGCGGTTTGCAGATGTCGGTTGAGATATTCAAACGATTTTCCCAACGCAGGGTTGTCGTTCTGTCCGGCGGAATACAGCGCAGCGGCAACCGCAGCGGAGCGGGGCAGGGCGCTTTCTCCAGACGGACTCATGTACATGAACCCGCCGTCGCTGTTCTGTCGCGCCAAGAGATAATTTACCGCCCGGTCGATGGTTTCCGCCGGGACGTCTCGCCCCGCGTTTCGCGCCGCTCGCAAAGCCATGACCTGGCACGCTGTTACAGAAACGTCAGCGTCTTTCTTTACGGGGAAGTATCGCCAGCCGCCCTCGTCGTTTTGAGAAGCGATTATCAGCTTGACCGCCCGGTCGAGAACGGGAATCAGGTCGTCTCCCTGATACATTCCCGCCGTTTCTGCCAGAAAGAGCGTCGCGAACCCGTGTCCGTACATGGGTCGAAACGAGCCGTCCGCGTCTGCCGTAGCGGGTCGATTGATAAACCCGTCAGGTCGGGCGATTGACAAAAGATACTTGACGCATTTTGACGACGGCGCGTCCGGCGTTTCGCAAACGTCCCCGGAGGAAATAAACGCCATTCCCGCCAGCGCCGTAACGGCAGCGTCCCCTTCGTAGTACCCGGAACCGAACGAGCCGTTGGGCTTTTGACTTGCTGTTAAGTACTTCAAGCCGCGCTTGACCGCGTCAACTCTCGCCGCCTCGGAATACGTCAAGCCGGAATCCGTCTGAGCCAACCCCACGCAGGGAACCGTCAAAACCGTCAGCAGAATTAATATTGAGCGAATTCTCATATAGATAATTATAAACGGAGAACGGAATCCTGTCAAGATAATTTCAGAAGAATCTAGTTGGCGCTTTTGAGAGCAGAGCGCGGTCGCGTTGAATAGCGCCCGCAACTGACCGCGCCCAAAATCGCGATATTTTTCGTTCTCGCCCTTGACATCGCTTTTCAAACCGGGTACAATATCGTTTATAATACGCGATAAAAGCGAGACGCTTGCTCAACTTTCTCGCAACTCGCAACTTGTAACTTAAATATTCACCTTTAGATTTACGGAGATATTACTATGTCATCGCTTACAAGACGAGATTTTATTAAAGGGTTGACTGCTGCGGCAGTAGCGGCGCCGATTGTTGCACCAGCGTCTGCGCTAGGGCTGGACGGGGGCGTGCCCGCCAACGAACGCGTCGCGATGGGCGTCGTCGGCTGCGGAAGCCATTCCCGAACCTGGAACTGCCCGCTGATGTTACAAAACAAAGAGCAGCAGATCGTCGCTATCTGCGACCCGGACGAGAACCATCTCAACGACGTCAAGAATTTCGTCAACAGTACGTATACAAAGGAAACGGGAACGTCGTACAACGTTGCTGCGTTCAAGGATTTCCGCGACGTCGTCAACCGGAAAGACGTTGACGCCATCGACGTTATCACGCCCGACCACTGGCACGTTCTCATGTCCGTCTACGCCATGAAAGCCGGGAAACACGTTATTACAGAGAAGCCCGTTCTGACGATTCGTCAAGGGCAGAAACTCGTCCAGACGCAAAAGGAGACCGGGAAAGTCCTGCAAGTCGCGTCCGAGTTCCGCACGTTCGACGTCTGCCAGAAAGTCGTCAACCTGTGCCGTAACAAGATTATCGGCGAGCTGAAAAACATCAAGGTTTTGCTCCCGCACGGAAACCGGATTCGCAATAATATGGACTTCAACGTCCGCCCGATTCCCCCGACGCTGGACTACGACCTCTGGTCAGGCCCCGCGCCGATTCTGCCGTTCATTCCGGGGCGACTGCACATCAACTGGCGCAACCATTTCTCCTACGCCGGCGGAACGCTGCCGGACTGGGGCGCCCACCTTATCAACATCGCCTACTGGGCGGCGAACTCCGACGCGCAGCCGCCGGTCAAGTTCTCCGTCAATACGGACGACCCGAAAACCCGTTACACAATTCCCGGCAAGACGGAAAACATCAAGGATTTCCCGCCCGCCGACGTCACCTGGACGACTGCGCCAAACTGGGACATTAACGCGGTCTTTGCCAACGGCGTCAAGATGAGAATCTGGAGCGACACAACCATCGGCATTAAAATCGAAGGAACCGAGGGCTGGTATCTGGCGAAATGGCCCTTTGACAAACCCGAAGCCAGCTCGCCCGAAATCCTCAACTGGGAACCCGGTCCGAACGACATCGACGTCGGGCGCGACTTGCAGTACTGCATGGTCAGCCGCGTCAAGGGCAAAGGACTGCCGATCGCTCAAAAGGGCGGCGAGCACGTTCATTTCTCCCACTGCGTTAAAACCGGAAACGTCAACACGTACTATCCCGCCTGGCTGGGATTCAATACGGACGTTACCGGCTTAACCGGCAACATCATGATGGTTCACGATTTGCCGTCTCTGGAATGGGACGCCGCGGCGCAAAAGTACGTTGGAGAAAACGCCGATGTCGCCAACAATTCGTTCCTGTTCGACCGACCGCAGCGCGACCCGTACACGTTTGAAAACATCGATTCCTGGATAAACGTTGGATAAAATGATAAGACGCCTATGAACTAAAATATAGACTTTTCCGGGTCTATACAGTCGCACACGGATTGCACGGATTAGACGGATTAGCGCCGATTGTTTTTTCTTAATTCCCTGCATTTATTATTAAAATTAGGGTTATTAATCGATAAAAATTAAATCGGAAAAGATTGAACCTGATTAACCAATCGGTGAATATCGGTATTTTCCCGGGGGCTTACGCACCCCGGCTCGCCAAAATCCGTGTGCTGACTGACCCTGAAAAACAATAGGACTAACTTTCCAGATAAACCAAAATGGATCTTGTAATTAACAAAGACCTGACGATACCCGGCGAGCAGTTTCAGTTCAGTTACGTTCGCAGCGGCGGACCGGGCGGGCAGAACGTCAACAAGGTTTCCAGCAAAGTCATGCTCGTTTGGCGGCCGACTGAAATTGGACCGCTTAATGCCGATGCGATCGAACGGCTTCGTCAGCGGTACCCCTCTTTCTGGACGAAGGAGGGGGAGTTCATCGTCAAAAGCCAGCTGACCCGCGACCAGGTCAAAAACAAGCAGGACTGTCTGACGAAACTGCGTCACATCATTTCTGTCGTTATCGTCCCGCCGAAAAAGCGAATCCCCACCAAGCCGACGCTCGGGTCAATCCGCCGCCGACTGGAAACCAAAGCCCGCCAGAGCGACAAAAAACGCGGTCGGTCGACGAAATGGGGAGAAGATAATTAGCAATTTTCAATTAACAATTAGCAATTACGCAAAGCGTTCTCCTCGAGAGCAGCGCTTGCGCCGGGGAATGCGGCGGCTTGACGCCACCTTAACCAACGACCCGCACACGCACAACAACGAAACCGAAAACCTCCCCAACTCCCCCGACCAATCCCAGCTATTTTGTTACAGATACGACAAGGCGGCGCCTATGGGCGCCGCACTCCCCGTCCTTCGGCTCGTCTCGGCTTATTCACTCCGCCCCAAAGCAATAACCACATCCTCGTATCGGCAGAACTGAACTGTCGCGCAGAGGGAGTTCTCTTTTCCGGTATACACGACTTTTTCTTTTGAGAATTGCGACGCTGTGAAGTCAAGCGTCAGACCAAACGGGTCAAACGGGGCGGTTTGGGCGAGAGCTATTTCTGTTACGTCGCTGACGAGTTCATACCGCGCCGGGACGAACGGTTCGAGCGTTTGAATCGACAGGAGTTTATACGCTGCTTCTTTTGCCGCCCAAATCAGGGACGCCAAAATCGGTCGGAATTCCGGCGCTATGTCAGCAAGAGCGTTCTTTTCTCGTTCCGTATAGAAACCGCGCTCGACAACGGCGGCAACCGCGCCGACTTTACACAGATCCACGCCAAGAGGGTTGTTACAGTCAATTCCAGCGGCAACGAATCCGTCTACGTGCGATATCGTATACCAGTACGGCAATCGCTCCCCGCTTTTATCGAGAACAAACGGCTGACATCCTTTGTCGTTCTCGTTTTTGGATATAACCGAATAATCAGAATAGACGAACTCGCCAGATTGATTTTGAGCAACAACGCTTTCCGTCAGACGCTTGACCAGAATGCGGCTGACGATCCAGTTCTGCCGAACCTGCGGATGGCGTACATGATGAATATACTCACTTTCCGCCAAAGAGAGATATTCTTCCAGATTGATGATGTCATTAGGGTGAACGAGCAGAACGGCAGGAGAGTTGGGGGTAGACATGGGAGAATTAAGGGAGTAGGGAATAGGGAGTAGGGAATAGTATAATTATTCGCCGAAGGCGAAACTCTATTCCCCATTCCCTATTCCCCATTCCCCGGATTTACGGTAACACGACAAACTCAATTCTCTTGTTCATGGCTTGTCCTTGCGCTGAAGACATGGAAACCATCGGCTGTGACGTTCCGCAGCCCATGACGCTCAGGCTTTCTTCGGGAATCGCGTTGGCGGCGATAATCGCGTCTGAGACGGCGGTCGCCTGGGCGACGGTGAGCTTTTGCGGCGTGTTGATCGCCGGGTCGGACGTCGAGACTTCCTGAATGGGCGTGGTATGCCCTTCGATTCTGAACTGACGCTGTCCGAAGTTGGACGCCAGCCGCTGAGCAATCGATACGACTTTCTCTTTCCCGGCCTCGGTCAGCGTCGTCTGATCGCTGTCGAACAGGTCGTCAACCGGAACGCTGACGCGATAAAACATCCCATCGCGCCGGGCGTATGCGCCTTGAACGTCGTTGAAGTCCACGATCGGAATAACCGTGTTGTTGGGGACAATCGCAGTTGTTCCGTTGACCTTCAGCGCGCCGGCGACAATGTTCAGCTTTTGCGCCTGTTCACTGTTCTTGGCAATCAGTTCGCCGCGTTCCTTCTTAAGCTGAATGTTCTCCTGAGCCAGCGCCTTGTAGGATTCGTTCCCTCGTTTGTTGGCTTCCTGCTGGCTGAGCAGTTCCTGTTTGGTCTGCGCCAGCTGAATGTTGATCTGCGAGTTCGACGCCTCCAGCGCGTTGGTTCTCGCCTGGTACTGCTGAATCTGATTCCGCATGGCAGCCATCTCCGGCGGTTCCGCAGGCGGGTTCTTTTTCCACGGCACGGACTGGCAGCCGACGGTTGTTACAATCATTAAAACGGCAAGTAAAAGCGTAGTATTGTATTTCATGGCTTTGTTTGGGTAAGTAACCACTTTAATTTAATAACTTGTATAATCCACAGCATCGCTGCCATCAACGCCAGGCAGACCAGCAGGAGTAATAAAACTGTCGACGCGCCGAGCAGGAACATCGGCAGACAAAAATTCCAAATCAAATCAAAACACAGGAACCAAATTGCGGTTGTAAGGCACAAAAACGGTCCAAAAGGAACCAAACGCTGTCTAAGCAGAAGTAAAACAACTCCTGCAATCAGCCCGGTTGCGGGCGACAGGAAAAATATAATCGGGATCGCCTGCCAGCCGGTAAACGCGCCGATTGCCATCATGAGCGTAACGTCGCCAAAACCGATAGCTTCCATGCCCAGCGTCCATCGCCCTACAATTCGCACCGACCAAACCGCGACCCCGGCAAACGTCATGCCGAACAGCGAACTCAATACGGCGTTTTGACGGTAGACGTCTGAATTGCACAGCGTCCAAATCGTCGCGCTTAATCCGATTACCGCGATTGCCAGCGTTACATACGTCATCCGTTCGCGAACCAGGCGGAGGAAGTACAATCCCAGCCGACGCCGGATTCTTCTCAACCGGATGGGGCGGAACAAAAATGCAAAGGCGAAAAACGCCCAGTAGCCGCACGCCATCAGGATTTTCGTTCCCAAGTCCCATTTCGGGGCGAGGTAGGGCGCCGCAAACGTCAGCGGCGTGAACTTGTTTTCAATCGGGACGAGCGTATATTCGGATTCTGTCAACGGAACGTACAGCTCAACGTGAACGAACAGGGCTTGCGTCGTTATCGCCAACGCGATTCCCGCAGCGATTCCCGCCAGGGGAACCAGGTCTGGAATTATCTTCCGGCGAACGTCACACAGGGACGCCGCCAGCAGCAGCGCAGACAGAACAAAAAATCCGATAAAATTCTGCAAGCCCAACGGACGGAACAGGTTTGCGTCCCAAAACGAGCGCAGCGCCGTCGTCCAGCCGTCAACTTCAAAATACTGTAACAGGTTGGCGACCCCGCCCCGATAAATAAACAGAGCGTAAACGCCCGTCAGCGCGGCGGCTATCAACGGCGTCCAGAAAAACGTTTCCAGCTTTGTGGCGCGCCGAGCGGATTTGACGTACTCTGCCGGATCGGATCCGTTCGGAATGGAACGGGTTATCAAGTCGAACCAAATCGCAACATAACGTGAATAGCGATTGACCGCCCACGCCATCGCCCAGCTGACCAGAAATATTATTGTCAACTGCGCCGACGCCGGACGGCTGAGAAACCATTCCGCCCAATCGGGTTTAATCTGCTCTAAAAAATCTGGTTCAAAACTCATTTCTTCATAACCGAAAAACCTGTCTGCGGATTTTCTGTTAATCCTTTTCCAGACGTCCGAATTATAGGTTACGTTTTGAAAAAAGCGTCATTTTTTTCGAATTTTTTAATAAATATAAAAGTGGGTAATTTACGGGATTGGCTAGCTAATTTAGACAAGTATTGACAAGGGATTTTTCGAGGGTATAATCTAGGGAGTAGGGAATGGGGAATAGGGAATAGTTTTATTTCGCCGAAGGCGAATCCCTATTGCCTACTGCCTACTGCCTATTGCCTACTCCCCATGTCCAAAACCTCGCTTCCTGCCGTTCTCGCTCTGATTCTCGCATTCATCTGCGGATGCAATACGGAACAGGCGCCGCCGGTCAACGAAAACGAGATTCGGGTCGTGTCGCTTTCTCCTAATTATACTGAAATTGTCTATCGTTTGGGGGCGGAAAAGCTGCTCGTCGGACGCTCTGACGCCTGCAATTACCCGCCGGAATCCCAGTCTATCCCGATTGCCGGTCAGTACGCGTCCCCCAACTGGGAAAAGCTCTATACGCTCCGCCCGACGGTTGTTCTGTCCGCAGACTTTATCGACGACAGAATCCATAAGACGCTGCTGTCAAAAGGGATAGACGTCTATCGAAACGACCCGAAAACGTTCGACGACCTGTATGAAGCGATTCGTCAAACGGGAAAACGGGTTAAGAAAGAGAACGAGGCTGACGAGCTTATTCAAAAAATACAGACGGAATTGGCGGATATTCAGGATTCAGTAGCCAAGAATACCCATAAGCCGCGGGTTCTGGTCGTCGTCTGGCATAATCCAATGTGTATCGTCGGCGGGAACACGTTCGTCGCTCAAGCGGTTCGCCTGGCTGGCGGCGTCAATCTTTCAGACGATTTAACTAAGCAGTACGTCAACGTCTCGCCGGAACGAATTGTAGAATACAGCCCTGACATTATTCTCTTTCCGCAAATGGAAGCTGGCGTAACCGCCGACGCGCTCTTGAATTACCCCGGTCTGGAATCCGTCCCGGCTATCAAAAATAAACGGATTATAACAGAGATTCCCGGCGATATTATTCTCCGCCCTGGTCCGCGTCTGGTGGAAGGCGTCAAAATGCTGGCGGAAATCCTGAGCGAGGAGGGGGAATAGGAGAAAGATTATCTCACTGCTTTAGCTGTGAGATAATCAATAAATAAAAATATCGTAGCCCACACCTTTAGGTCTTACTGTTATACATATCTTTTACCGATAAACAATTTTTTCAGGAAATATTTCGAGAGCTAATTTATATCCGTCAACTAACGGAAGGAGTTTATTAAATCCTTTCCAAATACGTTTCCAGCCAGGCGGCGCATCGTTTTTACGATTAAAATAGCCGCCTAGTTTAGCAACTCCGATATAAAAATCTCGAACCGTCTTAATGGGAAATTTCATTCCTAACTTTTGTTGCAGAACTATTATCCACTCTTTCGGTATGATTGTGTATACATCTGTATCTGGATGACAATTCTGTAAATACTTTAACGCCAGAATAAATACTGCGCATACTGAATAAAAGCCGCAAAGCGTCTTGAGAGAATTGATATTTTGTAATTGAGATTTCTCTAATCCACAACCGCTTTTTAATGCGCAAAAGTATTCTTCTATCAGCCAACGCGTTTGATACATATCTCGGATTTCAAGCGCTTCTTCAACTGTCGTTACAGGTCGATTCGTTAAAAGAATCCATTCAACGGGTTCTTTTACTGTGCATGGTTTGCCATGTGCGTCTTTTGCTCGACTGGAATCTTCCTGTATATGTACAAAATTAACCTGGAAAGGTTCTTGTATCCCTTGTACTTTGGAAGACACGGAAGAAGAAAGGAAGAGAATAGAGCCGAAACGAATCAATAAAGGAGACAGACGATAAGGTTGTTTTTTATTCTTAACGATTTGTCCCGTTATTTCAATTGTTTGTTCCTCTTGAACTGGCTGATTACAAATGTATTCATACAAACAAATACGTTGCTCTGGCTCCTCGAGAGGGGCAACAATTCGATTCTTCTGTCCGGCGCGAATTACATAAGAAAAGCCGTCTTGATTTAACTGGTGAATATGTTCATAAAAATCTGCTCCACGATCATTAACACAGACCATTTCTACCGAATCAAGCAACGGTTCAAGCTCCTTTTTACTATCCATCCACACCGCCGATTCCCGGTCTGGAAGCAGTACGCGTTTATGCGACGCTAACTTGCGTCCATTCTTCTGTTTTGGTCGCGGCGTTCTATCTTTTATCAACGCAGATGCCAGTCCGGTGATTTGTTTTGCTTTCCAATCAAATGCTAAATTCGCATGAAATAAAAATCCCTGACCTTGATTGCTTATTCCAATTGGACATGCGCCATTGATTTTTCGACTATACCCAAAATTGATTTCCGACGAATCTCCAAGAAGCAGAACAACAGGCTTTTTCTCGCCTGCAGCCTGAGCTTGTTCGCCTAATTGCATTATTGCATGAAACGTATTATTGCGATGAGTTTGGGTAACGGAATCGGATGGCGTTTTGCTATTTTGAAAGAATCGATACGCTGAAATGGCATCGGACGATTTGGGAAACAAATCGGAAATAGACATATTGGGATAAGTCATTAAAGCTTCAGCAATGATGACATTCCTTTTAGTAAGTCGCTGATCGTTGAAATCATTGTTTCCGAAATTCATTTCTGCCCAAGAACGATAATCTGTTGGCGTGTTAAATTTGATCAACATTTAGTAACCCCCTAACAAAGATTTTGTAAAACAATGTTATTCAGATTACTTTTTCGTCCAATTTTACGCTTGAAATTGTAAGTATTTCTATATATATTAAAAAACCTTCAAAAATATTAAAAACTTATGTATAACAGTAAGGCCTAAAGGCGTGGGCTACGATTATTTTGTTTTATTAAACCCACAGCTAAAGCTGTGGGGAATGAACGCCTAAAGGCGTTAACCATGTTTAATTGTTAATTTTATCTAATATTCGCAACCCCAAATTTATCGCACCCCGTCTTTGAGAACATTCAGCGCGCTGTCCGGAACCAGCCCGACGACCGATTCCCCCGATGCCAGGCGATGTCGAATTTCCGTCGAGCTGACCTCAAGCGGCTCCGCAGAAATGACAACATTCGGACTGTATATTTTTGTATATTCGCTATCTTTTTTTCTTCTCGGTTTATACAGTTTCTCGCCGCGGCGATTGACCAGAACCAGCTTCATACTGGCGGCAATTATTTCCGGGTCTTTCCACGTTGAGAGCGTATTGAACATGTCCGTTCCCAGAATCAGATACAGCTCGGCGCCGGGATATTTTTTCTTTAAATAGCGCATCGTATCGACTGTAAACGACGTCTTTCCATTGACTTGCGCTTGCTTCATTTCCCAGTCGGAAACAACGACTCTGTCGTCGTTCAAATCCGCCATCGCGGCTTGCGTCATTTTCAAACGAAGCTCGTCTGAAAAAAACGCGCCGTTTTTATGGGGAGCTTTTCCCGCCGGCATGACAACAAGAATATCCAGTGGAATCTCTTTTATTACCATCTGAGCAATCTCGACGTGTCCGAGATGAATCGGGTCAAAACTGCCGCCGAACAATCCGATTTTTTGAACGTTTGACATCGTCTGTTCTTTCCATTAAAAATACCTGTTCAACGCACATTTTCTGTTACAGATTGAACGTTATTTTAATCCAATCGACAGCGTTTGTCAAGAGCCGTCCGCTCCGCCCTTGTCAAACTATCGATTTCTATTATAATACATCTTAACTATGGCAAAAAAAACCTCAGATTCTGCCGGAAAAGCGTCCAAAGACGTGTCCGCGATGGCGTTTTCGCAACAGCCGGACAAGCACGTCAATATAGACGCGCTGCCGCCTGTAATCGCTATCTTCGGAGACGAACCGTTTTTGCGTCTGGAATCCATTCAGGCGCTCAAAAAGCTGTTCAAATCCAGTCAGGACGAGGATTCCGGAATTACGGTCTATTCCAACTCGACGCCGGAGTTCAGCGTCGTCAAACAGGAACTGACGACCATCTCCATGTTCGGCGCTCAGTCCCGTCTGGTTATTGTCGAACAGGCAGACGATTTCGTTGAAAAGAACCGGGAAAAAATTGAGAACTTAATCAAACAGCCCGAAGGCGCCGGCTCGCTGGTTCTGGAATTAAAGACGTTAGCCGCCAATACGCGTCTGTACAAGCTCATTGCGGAACAGGGGCTGCTAATCAACTGCAAGGCGATGTCGACAGAAACCCTTGCCGGCTGGCTCGTAAAGCGCGCTGCGGTCTACAAAGCCGAGATCCAGCGCGACGCCGCCGAGGTTCTGGTCGACAAAATCGGGGACTCGATGGGCGCTCTGGATCAGGAACTGCTCAAGCTGTCCACCTACGCCAACGGGAAGCCGATTACCGTCCAGATGGTTGACAAAGTCTCGGGAACCTGGCGATCTCAAACCGCGTGGGAGATGCTGGATTCCGCCTTGGCGGGACTGACCGACAGCGCCATGATGTACCTGGATTCCCTGCTCGCAGCAGGCGAAGTTCCGATTGTCATTCTCGCTCAGTTGGCGTCCAATCTGCGGCGTCTTGCAATGGCAAACCGCGTTTTTCTCGACGCCCGCGCCAACGGACGCAACATTTCCATTAACGAAGCCCTGCGTCAAATTGGAATCGACAAACCGTACTTTCTCAAAAAATCGCAAAATCAAATTGAACGCCTGGGAATCCACCGCGCGTCTCAACTGCTGGACTGGATGACGGAACTGGACTTCGCCCTCAAAGGCGACAGCCGACTCGACGCCAGACTCCTGCTGGAACAGTTCCTCATGCGGCTTTCCCGCAACTCCTGAATACCCCCGGCGCAGCCCGGGTGTAAACACGTGTGTATACGACCAATAACCAAAGTATTAACAATTGATATTTGAAACTGTCCCTTTATTTGTTTTTTAGGGTTATTCACCCACAGTTTTTGTTAGAAAGCCTATTAATTAAACTTGTGAATATAATCATTCGAGATTCTTTATTATGCATAACAACATATACAACGAAAGACACAAAAGATTTCGATCTCTTTTACTATACATCATATCGGGGTATATTATTGTAATTCTATATCTCTTTTTGTGCCGTTACGAATTTTTTCCATTGCATTTTTGCTTTAATTGGATTAAT